>JBPEWX010000347.1:0-2958 GCA_052032235.1 Ilumatobacter sp.
CACGACGCAACGGATCCGACACCTTTCGTCGGTCAGGCCTGGCCGGTTTGGCGGAGGAAGGTGAGGGCGTCCCAGTAGTCGGTGCGCTTGGCGACCTTGCCGTCGCGGGTCTCGATGACCATGACGCCACGGATGTCGACCGGCGTGCCGTCGCTCGTGGCAGTGAGCCGATACGGCGCTGCGACGTTCGATCCGTCGACGATCAGCTGCTCGATCTCGTAGCGCAGTCCGGGCAGCGACCCGAGGAATCCGGGGAGGCGCCGCCGGTATTCGTCGATGCCCTCGCAGCCCGAGCCGAGCGCGGAGGCGTGATCGTTGACGAAGTCGTCGGTGACGTTCGCGGCCACCTGCTCGGGCTCCCCGGTCGCGAAGGCGGCGAGATAGGCCGCTGCGGTGTCGGCGGGCGAGCGCACGGGGTCGGCATCTGCGGGCGGCGGTACCTGACGACCCTCCATCAGGGCACGGGTCCGGTCGGCGGTCGGGAGCGACGGCACCGCCCCGGCGACCGTGGTCGCCAAGGCGCCGTTCGCGGCGGCGAAACGCAGCGCGTCGGGCAGGCCGTCACCGGCGGCGAGACGCGCCGACAACGCGCCGCAGAACGCGTCGCCGGCACCGGTGGTGTCGACCGGGGAGACGGGGAACGGGTCGATGCGGACCGGGTCGCTGCCCGCCTCGACGAGGTCGGCACCCGCTGCGCCGAGGGTGACGACGAGCGTCGTGACGCCGAGTTCGGCGAGTCGTTCGGTGCCGCCGAGCAGCTCGAGTTCGTGTTCGTTCGGGATGACGATGTCGCAGTGTGCGAGCACCTCGTCGGTGACGTTCTCGGCGGGCGCCGGATTGAGGACGGTCGTCGCCCCGGCCGCCTTGGCGACCCGGAACGCCTCGGCGACGAGGGCCGGATCGATCTCGAGCTGTGCGATCACCACGCTCGACGCAGGCACGTCACCGAGCGTGACGTGGGCGTTGGCGCCCGGCACGACGATGATCGAGTTCTCGGCGGCGTCGTCGACGCCGATGAGGGCGCGGCCGGTCGGCACACCCGGCACGATCGACAGGCCGGCGGCGTCGATGCCGTCGTCGGCGAGCACCCGCCGCAACACGTCGCCGGCGTTGTCGTCGCCGACCGCTCCGACCATGGCGACGCGCGCCCCGGCACGGGCAGCAGCCACCGCCTGGTTCAGCCCCTTGCCACCGGGGACTTCGGCGAACGTCGAACCGTTCACCGTCTCACCCGGTCCGGGCAGGCGCGTCGCCCGCGCCACCAGATCGAGATTGAGGCTGCCCACCACGACGACGTCGAACCTGCTCATGCCGGCCACGCTAGAGCGCCGGGCCATCGCCTTCCCAGGCCGTAGCCTGCACCGCGTGAACGAACCCCGAGCGCAACGTCGCCCTCACACCTGGCAGCGCCCGAGCGGCGCCGTCGACGACCCGTATGCGTGGCTGCGCGACCGTGACGACCCGGCCACGATCGCCTACCTCGAGGCCGAGAATGCCTACGCCGACGCCTGGTTCGCCGAGCACCAGGAACTCCTCGACGCCCTGTTCGGCGAGATCAAGTCGCGCGTGCAGGAGACCGACGAGGCGGCACCGGTGCCGTTCGGTGAATGGTTCTACTCCGGCCGCACGGTCGAGGGACAGAGCTACCCGATCCACTGCCGCGGGCGCTCCGCCGCCACGGCCACCGAGTACGTGCTGCTCGATCAGAACGCGGAGGCCGACGGACACGAGTTCTTCGACCTCGGCGCGTTCGAGGTGAGCAACGACCACCGCCGCCTCGCCTGGTCGGCCGACGTCACGGGCGCCGAGCACTACACCCTCCGCATCCGCGATCTCGACACCGGTGAGGACCTGGCCGACGAACTGCACGACTCGACGTGGGCCGGTGTGGCGTGGTCGGCCGACGCCGACCACCTGTTCTACGTGATGCCCGACGAGCAGGAGCGACCGTACCGGGTGATGCGGCACCGGGTCGGCACGGCACAGGACGACGACGTCGAGGTGTACCGGGACGACGACGAGCGCTTCTTCGTCGGCATCGGCAGCACCCGCAGCGGCGAATGGATCGTCATCCAGTCCGGCAGCAAGCTGTCGTCGGAGTCGCTGCTGATCCCTGCGGCCGACCCGACGGCGGAGCCGCTGTTGATCCGCCCGCGCGCCGCCGACATGGAGTACCACGTCGATCACTGGGGCGATCGTTTCGTCGTCCTGACGAACGACGACGCCGTCGACTTCCGGGTGATGGAGGCGCCGATCGACGCGCCCGGCGACTGGACCGAGCTGATCGGCCACGAACCCGGACGACGCATCACGGGGATCGAGCCGTTCGCCGGCCACCTCGCGCTGCACGAGTGGCGCCACGGCCAGCCGCAGGTGCGCGTCGTGACACGGTCCGGCGACCAGACCGTGCTGGCCATCGATCCCGAACCGCACGACGTCGAGTTCGGCCCGAACGAGGAGTGGGACACCACGACGCTGCGCCTGAGCCACCAGTCGCTCACGACGCCGGGTCGGGTGATCGACGTCGACGTCACGACCGGCGACGTCACCGTCGTCAAGCAGGTCCCGACCCCCAACGTCGACCTCGACGCCTACGTGTCGCAGCGCCTCTGGGCCACGGCCGACGACGGCACCGAGGTGCCGGTCGACGTCGTCCGCCATGTCGACACGCCGCTCGACGGCACTGCACCGTGCTGCATCTACGCCTATGGCTCGTACGAGGCGTCGATGCCACCCTGGTTCTCGGTCGCCCGCCTCTCGTTGCTCGACCGGGGCGTCGTGTTCGCGCTCGCCCACCCGCGCGGTGGCGGCGAACTCGGCCGCAACTGGTATCTCGACGGGAAGTTGCTCAACAAGCGCAACACCTTCACCGACACCCTCGCCGTGCGCGACCACCTGGTCGAGACGAAGGTCGCGGCACCCGATCGGCTCACCATCCGCGGCGGCAGCGCCGGCGGC
>JBPEWX010000348.1:0-5771 GCA_052032235.1 Ilumatobacter sp.
AGGCTTCGTACCGGCGCCGACGGTCCGGCCGAGCGAACGTCCCAATGGGACAACCGGTCGATCACGCGTTCCTGGCGCAGGCGGCGGCGCTTGCGCCAGCGACCGCCACGGCCGAGTTCGACGTTGTCGGCCAGGCTCATCGGGCGGACCAGTGCCGTCGCGTAGCGGTCGGACGGGATGTACGCGACGTCCCGCTCGACGCGTTCGCGTGGTGCACCGCTCCGCATCGGCCCATCGTCGAGGGTGACGCTGCCATCGTCGGGCGCCTCGATACCCGCCAGGACGGCTTCGAGTTCGGACTGGCCGTTGCCGTCGACGCCGGCCACGCCGAGCACCTCGCCCTCCCGCACCGTGAACGTCACGTCGTGCAGGACGCCGCGGTGCACGCCGTCGACGCGCAGTCGGACCGGTGCCGAGTCGTCGATGACCGATTCGCGATGCGCGGCCTCGTCCACCTCGCGGCCCACCATCGCGTCGGCGAGCGTCGATGCCGAATGGTCGACAACGGCGTCGTCGGCAACGACGACTCGGCCGTCACGCAGCACGGTGACCCGATCGCACCCGACGACCACCTCCTGGAGTCGATGCGTGATGATCACCACGGAGCGCCCCTCGTCGGCAAGCCGTCGGCAGACCTGGAGCAGGGCGTCCGCCTCCACCCCCGTGAGGACGGCGGTCGGTTCGTCGAGGAGGAGCACCTCGGCGTCGGCGTCGAGCGCCCGGAGGATCTCCAGACGCTGCTGTTCCCCGACCGACAACGACGCCACCGGCACACCGCCACGCACGTCGAGGCCGAACCGGTCGACCAGCTCGGTCAGGCGTGCACGGGCCACCTTGGCCGACGGCATGACCGGGCCGCCTCGGCGTGCGAGCACGAGGTTCTCCTCGGCGGTCAGGGTCGGCACCAGCGTGAAGTGCTGTTGGACGAGAGCAACGCCCCGATCACGGGCCGATCGGGCATCGAGCCCGCCGGCGTCGGCACCGTCGATCGACATCGTTCCGGTGTCGGCGTGTTCGAGCCCGGCGAGGATCTTCACGAGGGTGGTCTTGCCGGCGCCGTTCTCGCCGAGCAGCGCGTGGATCTCACCGCGACGCAGGACGAGGTCGATGTCGTCGAGCGCGACCACCGACCCGAATCGCTTCGACGCGCCGGAGACGCGAACGGCCTCGGCCGCCCGCGCCTCCGTCAGAGGTTCCATGCCGGAGCTCCCGTTCCGACCGGGTCAGCTCTCTGCGTCGAACGGCACCTCGAACGAGCCGTCCTGGATCGATGCGAGTGCCGCCTCGTAAGCGGCCATGCCCTCGGCGGAGATGTCGTCGGCACGGGCCGGGTTGATCACGACCTCCATGCCGCCGTCCTTCAGCAGGACTTCGTAGTAGCGGGCGTCGGTCGCACCGGCGACGACGTCGGCGACCATCTCCTCGAAGACCGCCTCGAGGTTCCAGGTGAACGAGGCGAGCACCGATTCACCGAGCTCGCTCATGTCGCCGACGTAGCCCATGGCGACGCCGCCGGTCTCGTTGGCCGCTTCGATCTGGCCGAACGTCGGGCCCTGGCCGCATCCGATGAACATCGTGGCGCCGGAGTCGGCCTGGGCGAGCGCTGCTTCCTTGGCGAGCTGTACGTCGTACCAGTCGCCGACGGCGACGAAGTCACCTTCGGTGTCCGGATCGATCGTCTGGGCCCCGGCGAGGAAGGCGTTCTTCATCGCGCGGCAGACCGGGATGTCGAAGCCACCCGCACCGGCGACGTTCCCGTCGACGACGTCGGCGGCGAGGATGCCTTCGAGGTAGGCCGGCTCCCAGAACGGCTGGGCGTAGTCGCCGACGTTGCCGGCGACATCACCGAAGCCACCGGCGTACACGAAGATCGTCTCGGGGTACTCCTCGGCGACGAGCTTCACGTCGTCGCCGTAGTTGAACGAGTGAGCGATGATCGGATTGAAGCCGTCGTCGGCCAGCGCACGCAGTGCGTTCTGCGCGTCGGCACCGGGCGGCACGTTCTCCTGCAGCGAGACGTCGCTGACGACGCCGCGCTCGAGCAACGAGTTCGCACCGTCGTACGCGAACTCACCCCACGACCCGTCCTGCCATTCGGCGCTGTAGACGATCGCCAGCTTCGGTGCGTCACCCGACGCCTCGGCCGGCTCGTCGGCGGTCGAGTCGTCGGTGGCGGTGTCCTCCGTTTCTCCAGCGGGTTCCTCGGCGGGTTCCTCGGCGGGTTCCTCGGCCGGTTCGGCGGCGGTGTCCTCCGTCTCTTCGACCGGGTCGGCTTCGTCGTCGTCGCCACCGCAGGCAGCGAGCACGACACCGGCCGTCACGGCGACGGCGGCGAGCTTGACCCCGGCACGGCGGGAACGGAGCGGGTGATTCGTGGTGGTTATCGACATCGAGAGGCGACGCTACGCATCGACCGTTTCGTGCATGTTTCGTCGCCGTGAATGAGGCGGGTTGATGCGGAATCCGATAGCCGACCGATATCGCCACGACGGTCATCCACCGTCGTGCGGTCACGAACCGCCGAGGGACGGCCCGTGTCCGGGCGGGCCCGTCGGCGGACGGGCGTGCACACACAGCAGTTCGGTGGTGGCGTCGCCGGTTTGGAACCAGCGGTGCGGCAACGTGCCCTCGTACCAGAGCACGTCACCGGCCTCGAGGTCGAACGACTGACCGTCGCCGAGCTCGACGCGCATCGCCCCACTGACCACGAACAGGAGATCTTCGCCGTCGTGATCGAACCAGTCGCCCATCGGCGCTCCGGGCTCGGCGACGTAGGTGTGGGCCTCGACCAGACGGCCGGGCGCACCGGACACCACACGGGTCGTCGCCGAGTCGGGCTCGTCACCGACCGGACCGAGCGTGCCCTCCCCACGACGCACGAGTTGCACCCGAGCTCGCTCCTCGGGCAGGAACTCACGTGGGCTCACGCCGAGGGCGTTGGCGATCTTGTACAGGGTCGCGATCGACGGCATCGCTCGAGAGTTCTCGAGGTTGCTCAGGAAGGGCTGCGACATCCCGGCACGCGCCGCGAGCTCACGCATCGTGAGTCCGGCTGCGAGCCGGTGGGCCCGCACCGCTCCGGCGATGTCGATCTCGATGCTGCCGACGCCGGTTCCGTCGACTGCCTCACCCGGTGACTCGACGTCGCGGCCGCTCACGCAGCTCCCGGTCCGGAACCGTCGAGGTACGCCGCCGAGCGCTCCGACGGACGCAGCAGGCGCGGGCCCATCAGCTTCGCGAGGAGATGATCGCCCGAGGTCACCTCGCCGTACCGGGGCGGGTGGTCGTCGTCGCAGCAGGTCGGCAAACAGCGGATCACCGAATCGTAGTTCGGCTGCTGGAACCAGGCGATCGACCGTCGGCGGGCCGACCCGTCGGTGCGGCTCGGAGGCGGCACGACGCGGTGCAGCGTCGATCGCCAACGATCGTTCGTCCACTCGGCGAGGAGATCGCCGATGTTGACGACGAAGCCGTCGTCGGGCGGCAACACGTCGTTCCACTCGCCGTCGTCGCCACGGATCTGGAGACCGGGTACCGGGTCGGCGAGCAGCACCGTGATCGACCCGTAGTCGGTGTGGGCGCCCATCCGCATCTGCCCCTCCTCGACCGGCGGGGCTCCTGGCCGCCGCTGGTAGTTGTTGGCCCGCATCACGCTCGGGGTCCGATCGAGCCACGGCCGGAACCAGTCGGCGTCGAGGCCCAGGGCCAGCGCCGCGGCCTCCATGATGACGTCGCCGAGCTGCTCGACCGCCGCCCAGTAGGCGAGCCACACGTCGCGCATTCCCGGCGGTGAGTCGGGCCAGACGTTCTCGGCGAAGTAGCGGTCTCGCACGTCCGCGAAGTACGGATCGGCGAGCTGCGCCTCGGTCAGATCACGTCCGATGTTGAACGCCTCGAACAGATCGTTCGGCAGATCACGTTCGCCGAGCGAGTAGGCCAGCGCCTCCGACCCTTCCGGCGCGTAGCCGCGGTTCTTCTCGGCGTCGTCCAACCGCACCGCCATCTTCTCCTCGACCGGCAGGTCGAAGAAGGCGGTCGTCACACGACGCATCTCGTCGATCAGACCTCGGTCGATGCCGTGTCCGGTGATCGTGAAGAACCCGGAGTTCCGTCCGGCTTCGTCGAACAGGGTGGCGATTCGCCGGCGGTCGGCGTCATCGCCTTCACGGAACGGCCGGAGATCGATCGGAGTCGGCTGCATGCGGGCGACGATACTCATGGGAGTATCGGCCACCGCTCGAAACGGCGCATCAGCACAGACTGTTCACACGTCCGATACATGACAGGAATCAGTACGCCGTGTCCACGTCGTACGGTCGACGAACGTGATCCCCACCCGTCGACCTGCGAGGCGCCCGTGAACGATCAGCAGTACACCGCCGACCCCGACACTGCGTACATCCCGGTGATCGACCTGGCCCCGGCACACGATCCGGCGACCAGACCCCACGTCGCCGCCGAGATCGACCGCGCCTGCCGGACGTCCGGCTTCCTCGTCATCGACGGACACGGCGTCGACCCCGACCTCATCGAACGGTTGCACGACGTCACCCTCGAACTGTTCTCCCGGCCCGACGACTGGAAGGCGCGTTGGGACGCCCCCGCCGACCACCTCGGTCTGCGCGGGTTCTACCGGGTCCCGAGCTACGTGTCGGCCGGCGAGGACGTCGCGACCGCACCGGACGTGTGCGAGCTGTTCACCATGTCACGACTCGGCGAACCCGGCGTCGCGGCGGGTGCCGGGCTCGGTGACGCGATCGACCGCTACGGCATGCCCAACATCTGGCCGGACGAGCCGCCCGCACTGCGGGCGGTCTGGCTCGAGTACTACGCGGCGATGGAACGTCTCGCCGGCGACTTGATGCGGCTGTTCGCGCTCGGCCTCGGCCTCGACGAACACATCTTCGACGACGCGATCGCCGAACACATCACCAACCTGACGGCCAACTACTACCCCCCGGTCGAGCACGATCCGCTGCCGAACCAGTACCGAAAAGGGCCTCACTCCGACTGGGGCACGCTCACCATCCTCTACCAGGACGGCACGGGTGGTCTGGAGGTCGTCGACCGCCGGACCGACGGCTGGATCGACGTCCCGGTGATCCCCGGAACGTTCGTCGTCAACATCGGCGACCTGATGGCACGGTGGACGAACGATCAGTGGAAGTCGACCAAGCACCGGGTCCGGGTCCCCGACGCCGAACGGAGGGCGATCCCACGGGTGTCGATCCCGTTCTTCCATCATCCGAACTACGACGCCCTGATCGAGTGCCTCCCCGGGTGCTCGACCGAGGCCGACCCAGCGAAGTACCCGCCGGTCACGTCGGGCGAGTACCTCGACCAACGGGTGCGCGCGGTGTACACCGGCTGAACCAGCCGCCCGAACACGAACCTTCAGGGGAACGTGATGGTGACGACGGCGCCGCCGGCGTCGGCGTTCGACGCTCGGGCCGTGCCACCGTGGTGCTCGGCCACCTGGCGAACGATGGCGAGGCCGAGTCCGGAACCCGGTTGCGAACGGGCGGCGTCGGAACGGTAGAAGCGGTCGAAGACACGGTCGAGGTCGCTCGGGTCGATCCCCGATCCGTGGTCGCGCACGGTCAGCGTGCGGTCGGCTAGGCGCACCTCGATCGGCCGGTCGGCCGGGCCGAACTTGTGAGCGTTGCCGAGCAGGTTCGTCACCGCCCGGTCGAGGAGCGCCTCGTTGCCGACGAGCGGTGTCGGTTCGAGCGACAGCACGACCTCGTGTTCGGTGCGACGACGGAACCGCT
>JBPEWX010000349.1:0-1831 GCA_052032235.1 Ilumatobacter sp.
ACCACGGCGATGATGATCGCGTCGAACGAAGCGCTGTGGCCGGTGCTCGGCGGCTTCAAGTGGTGGAAGAAGTTCCACTCCGAGGCGGCGACGCCGCTGACCCCGAACGAGATCGCCGGCGGCGTCGCGCTCTGGCAGATCACCAAGTCGTTCATCGCCGTGTTCGGTGTTGCCGCCGTGCTCCTGATCTTCCCCGACACCCGGTCGTGGGGCGTCCTGCTCGCGATCGTGTTCGGCACCCTCACCGGCGCCGCGTTCGCCGCACCGATCAGCGCCTGGTCGGCCAGCCGCGAGACCGACCACTCGTTCCCGACGATCAACCGGTTCGTCATCGTGCCGCTGTTCCTCTTCGGCGGCGCCTTCTATCCGATCAGTCAGCTGCCCGACTGGATGGAGACGATCGCCATCGCGACCCCGCTGTGGCACGGCGTCGAACTGTGCCGCAACGCGGTCTACGACCGGCTCGAACTGTGGCCGACCGTCGGCCACGTCGCCTATCTCGTCACGATGGCCGTCGTCGGGTGGCTGCTCGCCGCACGCTCGTTCCGGCGGAGGTTGACCCAATGAGCGTGATCGACGCGACGCCGCTGCGGATCGTGCCGCCCCAGATCCGCCACGCCCGCCGACCGCAGCGGATGCTGGAACGGCAGTGGATGGTGAACCGTGCCGGCGGTTGGATGATCTTCGTCACCGGCTTCTTCGAGCCGCTGTTCTACCTGCTGTCGATCCGCGTCGGATTCGGTGCCCTCGTCGGCGACGTCGACGACAACGGCACCCTCATCCCCTACGCCGAGTTCGTCGCACCCGCGTTGATGGCAGCGTCCGCGATGAACGGCGCCGTGTACGAGTCGACGATGAACATCTTCTTCAAGCTGAAGTACGAGAAGTTGTACGACGCCGTGCTCGCCACGCCGATGACGTCCGGCGACGTCGCGCTCGGCGAGATCCTCAACGCGACGATCCGTGGCGCCGTGTACTCCGCGGCGTTCCTCGCGACGATGGGGGTGCTCGACATGACGGCGTCGTGGTGGTCGCTGCTGATGCTGCCGGTCGCCGTGTTGATCGCCTTCGCGTTCAGCGCGATCGGGATGGCGGCGACGACGTTCATGCGGTCGTGGGCCGACTTCGAGTACGTGCCGTCGGTGATGCTGCCGCTGTTCCTGTTCTCGGCGACGTTCTACCCCCTGTCGTCGTACGGCGACTGGGCGTGGGTCGTGCAGTTCAGCCCGCTGTACCACGGCGTCGCGACCATGCGGGGCCTCAACAACGGCGACCTGACGTGGGCCATGCTCGCCCACATCGGCGTGCTCGTCGCACTGGCGATCGGCGGCCTCACCCTGACCGCCCGCCGGATCGAACGCCTGCTCTTGCGCTGACGCCACCGTTTCGGCACCCGCTCGTTCGGGTAGCCGCTCGTTCGATGAGCGAGGTGGAACGAACGCCCGACGGCCGGTACATCGTCGTCGACGGACGACGCTGGCGCGCCACCGACCCGTCGCTGCCCGAGGAACTCGCGACCGAGTTGCGGCACGCGTTGATGAGCGCCCGTCGCGCCGTCGGGGCGGCTCGCCGAGCCGGCGACGAGGTCGCCGAACGAGCAGCGCGCGACGCCGTGCACGACGCCAAGGTCGCCCTGGGCGAACGCGGCCACCCCTGGTGGGAAACGCCCGACCCCGACGCCGACCGCGACCGCGCCGAAGCCACCGAACGAACCCTCACCCGCCACCGCTGAACGCAGCCCTGACCATGCGGGTCGGGTGTCGCAGGGGACGGCGACGGAGTCGACGTTTCCGGAGATCACCCGACTCCGGTGACGTGGGTGCGCGTCCGG
>JBPEWX010000035.1:0-3180 GCA_052032235.1 Ilumatobacter sp.
CCGAGCCCCGAGTGCGATTGGCTCCTCGGTTCCGAGGGCGTGCCCTGCTTCTACACCGACCTCGAGTCGGGCGATTAC
Source organism: Ilumatobacter sp. (assembly GCA_052032235.1). Lineage (GTDB taxonomy): Bacteria > Actinomycetota > Acidimicrobiia > Acidimicrobiales > Ilumatobacteraceae > Ilumatobacter. Next base: position 79 of record JBPEWX010000035.1, read on the forward strand.
AGCTTCGGCGAGGTCCCGGTGCTCGGCTACGACGGCTCGGTCACGGCGTGCGACAGCGACGTCGGCCCCGACGAACGATTCGACGACTCCGCGAACGCGACGGTCACCGTCGACCCGAGCCCGTTCGGTCGATGGTTCATGTGCGACATCCGCAACACCTATGCCGAAGGTGAGATCACCCTCACCAAGACGCTGATCAACGACGACGGCGGCACGGCCACCATGGGCGACTTCACCCTCGAGTTGTACGAGGGCGGCACGATGATCGACAGCGGTGTGTGCGCGGCCGACGGCTCGTGCCTCACCGGCACCTACCCGGTCGGTTCGTACACCGTCGGTGAGACGGGGCCCGACGGCTACACGCGCACCGTGACCCAGGAGGTCGTCGTACCGACCGAGCAACTCGCCGACGCCGAGGCGCAGGTCGAGCTCGGCCCGCTCGAGCAGGTGACCGTGAACGTCGAGAGCGACGACACCCCCACGACGACGACCACGACACAGGCGCCGACGACGACCGCGCTGCAGACGACCACGACGGCGTTCGACGCCGGCAGCGTCACCCTGCCGCCCACCGGCGACGACTCGTCGACGAACATCGCCCTGATCGCCGCCGGCCTCCTGCTCCTCGGCGGCGCCGGCCTCGTCCTCTCCCGCCGCTGACCGACCGGCCGACGTCCGCCTGAACGACGGGTGACGCCCGGATCAAGATTCGCGGGATGTGACGCGAAACACCGCGGTGCGCCTCGGACCGACCCGGGTCGCGGGCCGATACTGCACGCGTGAGTTGGCGCGACCAGATCAGCACGATCGGGCAGTGGGCCTCGTCGCGCGCCTGGAGCCGCGCCGGTGCGGTCGCGCAGGCGCTCGCCGTCGGCCGACCCCGGCGGGTCGTCGCCGGTGCATCGCGGCTCGTGCTGTTCGCCGTCGGCACCCTGCTGATCTCGACCTCGGTCGCCGTGATGCTCTGGACCGAACTCGGCCCCGGGCCGCTCGACGTCTTCATCGGCGGCGTGCGTGAGCAGACCGGACTGCCGCTCACCCTGGCGGTCTGGGTCACGATCGCTGCGATGCTCGCCGTCGCCTGGGGTCTCGGCCGCCGGCCGGGACTGGGCAGCATCGTCAGCCCGATCGTGATCGGCCCGATGATGCAGATCACCCTCGAGACCTTGCAGCGTTTCGACGTGCCGTCGTCGTTCGCCGTGCGCGTCCTGCTCCACGCGTCGGCCGTGATCGTCGTCGGCATCGGTGCGGGGGCCCTGATCGTGTCGAACCTCGGCGCCGGTTCGGGTGAGCTGCTCGCCGCAGCGGCGTCCGACCGCAGCGGTCACCCCGAGCCGCGGGTGCGCTTCGGGTTCGAGATGGCGCTCCTGGTGCTCGGCGTGATGCTGGGCGGCCCGATCGGCGTCGGCACCGTGATCGTCGCCGCCCTGATCGGTCCGGCCGTGGCGTTCGGCCTCCGCTCCGTCGGCTCCGTCGCCACTGCCTCCCGCCGCCAACTCGACCTCGTCGCCACCTGACCGAGCGATCCGGCCACCGGGGCCGTGATGACGTCAGTCGGCGTCGAGGACGCCGTCGGTGATGTGGACGGTGCGATCGCAATAGCTGGTGATGCGTTCGTCGTGGGTCACGACGATGGCGGCGGTGCCACGCGACTTCATCTCCGACTGGATCAGCTCCATCACCTGCTGGCCGAGTTCGGTGTCGAGCGCCGAGGTCGGCTCGTCGAACAGCACCAGCTCGGGCTCGTTCATCAACGCACGGCCGATCGCGACGCGCTGCTTCTGGCCGCCCGACAGCTGCGACGGCAGGTTCTTGGCCCGGTCGGCGAGCCCCAGCTCGTCGAGCAGCCGGTCGGCTCGTTCTCGGGCCGGCTTGCCTTCGCGGCGACCGAGTTCGTCGACCACCAACAGGTTCTCGCGTGCGTTGAGGAACGGCACGAGGTTCACCGACTGGAAGACGAACCCGACCTTGTTCTGGCGGAACGTGGTGAGTTCCTTGTCGCCGTAGTCGGTGATCTCCTCGCCCCCGACGGTCACCGAACCCTCGGTGGCCGACAGGATGCCGCCGGCGATCGAGCAGAGCGTCGTCTTGCCCGAACCCGACGGCCCGACGAGCGCGATGATCTCGTCGGACCCGACGGTGAGGCTGGCGTGGTCGAGCGCGACGACCTCGTTGTCGGCCATCGAATAGACCTTGCGGACGTCGGACATCTGGAGTGCTGGCTGAGACATGGTCAGTTCCCGAGTGCTGAGGCCGGGTCGACGCGAAGGACCCGGCGGAGGGAGAAGGCGCTGCCGATCACCGCGGCGATCAGGAGCAGCACGACGGACAGGAGGATGCGGCCGACCGAGACGTAGAGCGGGATCGAGCCGGGCGGGATGAGCAGGTCGAGTACGACCACCAGCACGCCGGCGATCGCCGACGCGATCAGGGTGACGGCCGTGGCCTGCACGACGAGGCCCCCGAAGATGGTCCGGGACCGCGCACCGATCGCCTTGAGGACGCCGTACAGGGCGGTGCGTTCGACCGTGAGCAGCGCGAAGAAGAGCGCGATCACGACGAGGGCGATGACCACGGTGACACCGAGGATCTGGTTGAAGGTGCCGGATTGCTCGTCGACGCCCGGGATCGCCGAGATCGCATCGTCGATCGTGAGCGCGTACGTGCCGTCGTTCGCGGCATCGACCGCCGCGGCGACGTCGGCCGGGTCGCCGGCGCCGCTGACGGCGAGCGCCTGCACGACACCGTCGGCCAGGACGGCGTCGGGGCGGTTCTCGGCGAGGACGCCACGCCAGGTGGCGAGGTCGGTCCACAGGCCACCGGAACCGTTGTATGCGGTGTCGGTGACCCATCCGACGACGGTGATCGGCGTTCGGGCCGGACCGATGAGGAGCTCGTCGCCGAGTTCGACGCCGTCGGCCTGCAGGAGTTCGTCGGCGTACGCCTCGCCGGGTGCCGGCGGCTCGGGCACGCCGGTGGGCGGCAGCTCGTATCCCCACACGGCGACGTTGGCGAGGTCGCGCGGCCCGTTGTCGGGCACACGGGCTCCGAGCAGGACGACGCCGAGGCCGCCGACCTCGTCGACGCCGTCGGCGGCTTCGA
>JBPEWX010000350.1:0-2201 GCA_052032235.1 Ilumatobacter sp.
TGGCGACGCAACGGATCCGACACCATTCGTCGGGTCACATGACCTGGGTGAGGCCGCCGTCGACGACGAAGATCTCACCGCTCACGTAGCGGTTGCGCACCAGCGCGAGCGTCGCCTCGGCGCAGTCGTCCGGTGTCGCCGATCGTGGCACCGGTGCCGTCGCTGCCACGGCGGCGTGTTGGGCGTCCCAGTCGCTGGTCCACGGGGTGGCGACGAGTCCGGGTGCCACGGCGTTCACCCGGATCGGCCCGTACGACTTGGCGAGCAGCAGGGTCATCTGGTTCAACGCCGCCTTCGTCATCGAGTACGCCATGGACGAGCCGACCGGGCGGACGCCGGCGATCGACGTGATGTTGACGATGTTGCCGTCGTCCGACTCGCGCAGGTGCGGGATCGCCCGCTTGGTGAGCCACCACGTGCCGAACACGTTCACCTCGAACGTCTTGCGGAAGATCTCATCGGTCAACTCGTCGAGCTCGTGGTGGGGCACGACCGTGGTCCAGCCGGCGTTGTTGACCAGCACGTCGAGGCGGCCGTAGCGCTCGACGGTCTCGTCGACGAGATGGTGCGCCTGTTCTCGGTCGGCGATGTCGGCCCGGATGTAGGTCGACTCGCCGGGCAGCGCCGCGGACACCGCTTCACCCGCTTCGACCGACGACGCGGAGTTGACGACGACGGTCGCACCCAACGCCGAGAACCGCTGCGCGATCGCCTCGCCGATCCCGCTCGACGATCCCGTCACCAGCACCACGCGCCCGCCGAACTCCGTTCCGATCTCGCTCATGTGCGTCGACGCTAAGGCACCGGAGACGGCCCCCTGTCATCGAGCCGGATCCATCGCTTCGGCGCCCTGTTCGGGCAGGCCCCGCGCGGGGTACCGTTCGCGCATGCGAACGGAATTGCTCATCGGTGGTGAGTGGCGTCAAGGCGCCGACGACGGACGGATCGAGGTGACCGATCCGGCGACGACCGAGACCGTCGCCGAGGTCGCCGACGGCACACCGGCCGATGCGCTGGCCGCCTGCGACGCCGCCGAGGCGGCCCAGGCGACCTGGGCACGGACGGCGCCGCGTGAACGCAGCGAGATCCTGCGCAGCTGCTGGCAGATCCTCGTCGACCACACCGACGAACTCGCCGAGCTCATCGTGCGTGAACACGGCAAACCGATGGCCGACGCCAAGGGCGAGATCACCTACTCCGCCGAGTTCTTCCGCTGGAACGCCGAGGAGACCGTCCGGATCCGAGGCGACATCGGCACGGCCCCGTCGGGAGCGAACAAGATCATCGTGCACCACCCGCCGGTCGGTGTCGTCGCGATGATCACCCCGTGGAACTTCCCCGCGGCGATGATCACGCGCAAGCTCGCGCCGGCACTCGGCGCCGGCAACGCCGTCGTGATCAAGCCGCCGAAGGAGACGCCGCTCACGGCGCTGCGCGTCGCCGAGCTGCTGAGCGAGGCGGGCGTTCCGGACGGGTTGGTCAACGTCGTGCCGACGTCGTCGTCGGGTGACTGGTTCGACGCCGTCGTCGATCACCGCGCCGTTCGGATGGTCAGCTTCACCGGCTCGACCGAGGTCGGACGCGTCCTGTTGCGTCGTGCCGCCGACCGGGTGTTGAAGACCGTGATGGAGCTCGGTGGCAACGCGCCGTTCGTCGTGTTCGACGATGCCGACATCGATGCTGCCGTCGACGGTGCGATGGTCGCCAAGATGCGGCACTCGGCCGAGACGTGCACGGCAGCGAACCGGTTCTTCGTCGAGGCGGGTGCCGTCGACGAGTTCGCCGAGAAGTTCGCTGCCGCGATGGCCGACGTGCGCGTGGGCAGCGGGATGGACGACGGGGTCACGTGTGGTCCGATGATCAACGCCAAGGCCGTGTCCGACATCGACGGGCTCGTGAAGGGGGCGGTCGACGAGGGCGCGTCGGTCCTGCTCGGCGGCACGCCGAGTGACCGCACCGGCTTCTTCTACGACCCGACGGTGCTGCGCGACGTGGCGCCCGGTTCGGAGATCACCCGCAACGAGATCTTCGGGCCGGTGGCACCGATCATCACGTTCACCGACCATGACGACATGATCCGCCAGGCGAACGACACCGAGATGGGCCTGACCGGCTACGTGTACACCCGCGATCTCGCCAAGGGCCTTCGCACCAGCGAGCGGATCCAGGCCGGCATGGTCGGCCTGAACCGCGGCGCGGTC
>JBPEWX010000351.1:0-5662 GCA_052032235.1 Ilumatobacter sp.
CGGCGGCACCCAGACCCCCTGCGCCGCATCGCCGTGCGACGTCACCGGCCTCATCAATGGCACCGCCTACACCTTCACCGTCACCGCCACCAACGGCGTCGGCACCGGCCCGGCATCGACCCCGTCGAACGCCGTCGTCCCTGCCACCGTGCCGGGTGCACCCACCGGCGTGTCGGCGGTGCGGGGCAACGCACAGGCCACCGTGTCGTTCACCGCTCCGGCGTCGAACGGCGCCGCCGTCTCGGGCTACACCGTGACCGTCCAGCCCGGTGGGCGCACGATCGCCTGCTCGGCGTCGCCGTGCGTCGTCGACGGGCTGACCAACGGCACCGCCTACACCTTCACCGTCACCGCCACCAACAGCGTGGGCACCGGCACAGCGTCACGGCCCAGCGCCGCCGTCACGCCGGCCACCGTCGCCGATGCGCCGATGAACGTCGTCGCAATCGCAGGCGACCGGCAGGCCACGATCAGCTTCGATGCACCGGCCACGAACGGCGGCAGCCCGATCACGGGCTACGTCGTCACGGCGTCGTGCGGAGACACCTCGTGCCCGGTGGCCGACGTCTACTCGACGTTCATCCAGTCGGCCGAAGGGACCGACTGCGACTCCTCGCCGTGCGTCGTCGAGGGACTCGTCAACGGGACGCCCTACACCTTCACCGTCGTCGCGCTGAACGCTGTCGGGAGCAGCGTGGCGTCGGCCGCCACCGAATCGGTGGTGCCCGCCGGCGCACCGTCGGCCCCGATGACGCCGACCGTCCGACAGATCAGTGGCGGCGTGATCGTCTCCTGGGCGGCGCCGCTCGATGTCAACGGGTCGCCCGTCACCGGCTACGTCGTGAGCGGCGGCGGGCAGACCTGTGAGACCGATGCACGGACCACCACGTGCACGTTCGAGGGCCTGTCGCTCGGTACGGTCTTCACCGTCGTGGCGCAGAACGCGGCCGGTGAGTCGGCTGCCGTCACGGCGACGCCGGAGGCGCCGACGGGCACGCTGCCGAGCACCGGCTCGGACACGACCGGCAGCATCGTCGCAATGGCGTTGGCCTCGGTCGTGCTGGGTGCGGCACTGCTGATGCAGGCTCGACGCCGGCGCGACATCATCGCCCGCTGATCTCCGTCTCGGCTCGGCGGGAGTCGACGACGGTTCTCGATCCCCCGGACTCCGGTCCGGGGGATCGGCGCGTCCGGAGTCGGCCGGTCGGAGCCCGCCGGTGCAGCGACGATACGGTCGGCGCATGATCAGCGACGAACTGCGGGAGCGTCGGCTCGCCACCCTCGACGTGCATTTCCGGTCGGAAGTCGATCACGACTGGGATGCCTGTCTGGCGACGTTCGCCGGCACACCTCGCTACGAGATCGTGCCGCTCGGTCACGTGCACGAGGGCGACGAGGAGGTGCTCGCCTATCACCGGGCGCAACGGCAGGCGTTCCCCGACCAACGGCACGAGAACGCCCGCTTCCACGTCGCCGACGACGACACGGTGATCGCCGAGTTCGACCTGATCGGCACCAACACCGGCGAGTTCGTCGGCGGACCGCCGACCGGTCAGGCGTTCCGGGTCCCGACGATCGCCGTGTTCTCCTTCGACGGCGACAAGATCACCAACGAACGCGTCTACCTCGACGTCCTGAGCCTCCTCACCCAGATCGGCCGCACCGACCTCCTCCCCACGTAGCGGAGGGCGAGGCACCTACTTGGCGGCGAGGAGGGCGGCTCGGGTGGCGGCGTGTTCGTCGGGGTTGCCGCCCATCACCACGGCGGTGAAGTCGGTGGCGCCGGCGGCACGGATCTTGCCGATGCCGTCGACGACCTCGTCGTGGCTGCCGATCAGCGAGAGCTCGGCGAGGCCGTGGACACCTTCGATGTCGAGCATCGCCCGGTACGACGGCAGCTCGGCGTAGATCGACAGGATCTGGCCCACGAAGTCGCGCGCCGACTGCGGGTCGTCGGTGACCCAGACCGGCAGGCTGCACACGATGCTCGGCGTCGGCCGCCCGGCCTCGTCGGCGGCGGCGTCGATCGCCGGCTTGATCTGCTGCTCGATCGTCTTCGGGCCGACGCACCACAGGATCGTGCCGTCGGTGCGCTTGCCGGCGACGCGCAGCATCTGGTCGCCGAGCGCGGCGAGCATCACCTTCGGCGGGGTCGTGGTCGGGCGGGTGCCCTCGCCCACGAAGCTGAAGAACTCGCCCTCGTGGTTCGACGATCCGGTCTCGAGCAGTGGGAGCAGGATGTCGAGGTAGTCGAGCATGTGGCGGACCGGCTTGCGCCACTCCATCTTGTAGTAGTTCTCGACCACGGGCCGGTGCGACAGACCGATGCCGAGCACGAACCGTCCGCCCGACGCCGCTTGAGCCGTGAGCGCCGACGCCGCCATGGCGTGCGGGTGCCGCGGCCACGTCGGCACCACGGCGGTGCCGAGTGTCAGCGACTCGGTCTTCGTGCCGACCAGACCGAGCGTGGCCTGGGCGTCGACCAGCGCCGTCTGGGCGAGCCAGTAGCTGTCGAAGCCGGCCGCCTCGGCGTCGACCGCTGCAGCGGTGATCGTGCCGAGGTCGGGTTGGGCGAGTTGGTCGGAGCCGTTGATGCCGATCTTCACGCCTGTCACCGTACGTGTTGCGACGTGCCGCGGCAGGATCGCGAGAATGAGGTCGTGCCGAGACTGTTCGTGGCCGCCTTTCCGACGCCCGAGGTCGCCGATGTGTTGGCGGCCATCCCGGCCGACGACACACCCGGCGTGCGCATGGTGCCACCGGAGAACTGGCACGTCACGCTGCGGTTCCTGGGCGAGGTCGACACGGCCGCCGTCGTCGAGCGGCTTCGGGAGGCGGCCCTGCCGTTCGCCGTCGCGTCGCTGGGCCCGCGCCTCGAACACCTCGGGCCGCGCCAGGTGGTCGCACCCGTCGCAGGGGCCGATCGGCTGGCCGCCGCGATCGTCCGGGCGACCGCCGACATCGGCGAACCCGCCCGCTCGAACTTCCGCGGCCACCTCACCGTCGCCCGGCTCCGACGCGGTGCCACCTCGCAGCTGGTCGGTGAACCCGTCGCCGGTGAGTTCGCCGTGGACGAGATCGCGCTGGTCGAGAGCACCCTGACCGATGCCGGCGCCCGCTACGAGGCCGTCGCCAGGTTCTCGACCGTTCGACCGGCCTGACGGTTCAGGGCGTCGACGACCTGCACCGTCGTCGGCTCCCGATCGACGAGCAGCACACCGCGGCCGGGCACGAGTCGCAGTCCCGGCCGGAGCCGGAGTTTGACGCCGGTCAGCTGGAGGAAGTCGGTCGGGTCGTCAGGTCGGAGCACCAGGAGGCGACGGGTGCGCCGCACCTCGTTGACGGCGCTGCTGGTCGTGTACCCCGACATCGACCGAGCGTCCATGGTGGCAACGATGCGGACCGCGTCGTGTTCGAGCAGTCGCGCCCAGAGCGGTTCGAGGATCGGGTCGTCGAACTCGTCGAGATCGTCGACGAAGAGCACGATCCGATCGTCGGGGAGCACCCCGACGAGACGATTGGCGACACGGTCGAGCAGTTCGGCGACCGTGGACGGCCGGCCGAACCGACTCCGGCTCGGCGCGAACCCGCGACCGGCCAGCGGGCTCGACGACGGCCCGACGACGTAGAACTCGTCGGCGTCGATGGTGTCGATCGCGGCGGCGAGCGCAGTCGACCGGCCCGACCGGCCCGGTCCGACGATCGCGGCGTGCGACCACCCGATGTCGAGCTCGACCGGGTCGCCGCTGACGTCGGCGACGGCGAAGGCCTCGCCGACGTGACGGTCGGGCAGCGAACGGCTGCGGAGCCGGGCGACCCCCGCAGGCGCCGACGTCCCGCGGGCGGCGAGTCGACCGATCGCCGCGATCTGGCCACGGGCGGTCGGGTCGCCGCCCTCCACGGCCACCTGCACGGTCACCCCGTCGAGCAGCGCCCGCCCGTCGATCTCGTCGAGGCCGGCGGCACGGTCGGCCGGAACACCGAGGTCGGTGTACGACTGCGGGTCGGCATGGCGGAGCACCAACCGCGCTCCGATCGCCGACTGGAGCCGGGTCGGGATCGCCGCTCGCCGGTCGGCGGTCAGCACGACGTGCAGGCCGACCTGGCGACCGTCGACGACCAGGCGCTGGACGACGTCGGACCATGCGTCACCGGCCGCACCCGACGACAGCGGGTCGAGGAGGACGTCGACGAGCGAGCCGAACCCGTCGATCAGGACGACGATGCGGTCGAGTCGTTCGCCACCGGCCGCGTGGTGTGCAGACAGATGTTCGGCACCCGACGCTGCGAGCAGCGCTCGCCGCCGTCGGAGTTCACCGTCGAGGACCACAAGGGAGCGCGTGACCGCCTCGAGATCGTCGCCGGTCGCGACGTCGATCACCGACGGGAGCGACCGCAGCGACACGAGGCCCCGTGACGCGAAGTCGAACACGATCGACACGGCGCCGGCTCGCTCGGCCTCGGCGGCGATCGTGCGGAGCACGGTCGTCTTCCCGGCACCGCCCGACCCGAACACGGCGAGACCGCCGGAGCGCTCGAGGTCGATCGTCGCGACGCCCTGCTCCTGGCGTTCTGGAGCGTCGAACAAACCGATCGGGAGGAGCCGACCCGGTTCGGCGTCGTCGCCGACGTCACCGTCGGCGAGGTCGGCCGTGTCGACGAGGCCGGGCAGGTTCTCACGCCACGGTCGCCGCGGCGCCTCGATGCCGCAGTGCGCGTTGGCCTCGGTGATCGCGTCGAGCGCAACCTGGAGTTGCGTGTCATCGCCGAGCGCGTCGTCGGTCGGGGCCGCCGCGCTCGCGTCGGGTCGGTCGAACGCGGCGACGGTCACGGGCGGTCGTTCGACGGAGCCGACCGCCCGTGCGCCGGCGAACGCGCTCTGGAACTCGACGAGGGTCCGCGGCCCGCGGCGGACCAGACCGCGGCCGCGCAGCGGCGCCGGGATCTCGGCGGCGTCCGGGCTGTCGAGGATCGCCGACGACTCCGAACGGTCGAGCATGCGGAGCGAGATCCGCAGGTTGGTGTTGGCGAGGATGTTCTCGTCGACGGCGCCGGTCGGACGTTGGGTGGCGAGCACGAGATGGATGCCGAGACTGCGGCCTCGCTGGGCGATGTCGACGATGCCGGTGACGAACTCGGGTACTTCTTTCACCAGGGTCGCGAACTCGTCGACCACGATGACGAGCGACGGCGGTGCCGCCGACGGATCGCGTTCGAGCAACTCGGCGAGGTCTTTCGCCCGCCCCTCGAGCAGCGTCATGCGTCGCTCGAGTTCGGCGCGGAGCGACACCAGCGCGCGATGAGCGAGGTCGGCCGACAGGTTCGTGACGGAACCGACCGTGTGGGGCAGGCGCTCGAACGCCTGTGACGACGCCCCGCCCTTGTAGTCGACGAACAGGAAGTTGAGTCGCGTCGGTGGATGCCGGACCGCGAGGGCGGCGACCATCGACTGGAGCAACGCGCTCTTTCCCGATCCTGACGTCCCACCGATCAGGGTGTGTGGTCCGTCCGCGACGAGGTCGAGTTCGACGGGTCCGTCGGCGCCGACGCCGATCACGAACGGCAGCGGTCCGGTCGAGGACGACCACGACGACCCCACCGATTCGGGGGTCGGCGTCCCGACGACGTCGAACAACGGCACGGTGCGCGGGATCGCCGTGGC
>JBPEWX010000352.1:0-3786 GCA_052032235.1 Ilumatobacter sp.
GACGACGCAACGGATCCGACACCTTCCGTCGGTCGAGGTACGGCGAGGTGGCGGGGCGACGCAACGGATCCGACACCTTCCGTCGTCGAGGCGGCGGACGCGTATCGGTTGCGTCTGGTGGTCGGCGGGGCGGGTGTGACGATCCGGCTCGGGTTCGGTGGTGACACTGCGGTGACGGTGTCGTTCGACCGCGGAGCACAGACGCTGACGGTCGACCGGTCGGCGTCCGGGGAGTACCCGAACGACCGGTTCTCCGGCGTCCACTCGGCTCCGATGCCGACCGACGGACCGGTCGATCTCGACATCGTGGTCGATCGGTCGTCCGTCGAGGTGTTCGCCGATCAGGGCGCCGTCGTGTTCACCGAGTTGATCTTCCCACCGGCCGGTCGGCGAACCGTCACGATCACCGGCGCCGATCCCGGTCCGATCCGGCTCGACTCCTTGGTGTGACGACCGGGTCGCGCGACACTGAGACCGTGTCGGGCAAGGTGGCGTTCGTGCTGGGTGGGGGTGGGCTCCTCGGGGCGCACGAGGTCGGGATGCTGCAGGCGTTGCTCGAGGCGGGGGTGCGGCCCGACATGGTGGTCGGCACGTCGATCGGTGCCGTGAACGGCGCACTCGTCGCCGCCGACCCGTCACTCGATCAGGTCGAGCGGATGCGCGACCTGTGGTCGTCGATGAGCCGCGCCGACGTCTTCGGCGGTTCGATCGTCAGCGGCATCAAGACGCTCGCCAAGTCGCGTACCCACGTCTACGGCAACGAACGCCTGCGGGCGCTGCTCGCCGACGCCTTGCCGGTCACCCTGATCGAAGACCTGGCGGTGTCGTTCGAGTGCGTCGCCGCCTCGATCGAGTACGCGCGTGCCCGGTACTTCGATCGTGGTCCGATCATCGACGCCGTTCTCGCGTCGTCGGCCGTCCCCGGGCTGCTCCCGCCGGTCGAGATCGACGGTGACCACTACCTCGACGGTGGACTGGTGGCGTCGATCCCGCTCGACCGAGCGATCGCTCGTGGCGCCGACCAGATCTATGTGTTGCAGGTCGGACGGGTCGAGCAGCCACTCCGGGCACCCAGCCAGCCGTGGGAGGTCGCCCTCGTCGCGTTCGAGATCTCGCGCCGGCACCGGTTCCTGGAAGCCCTCGAAGCGGCACCCGAACACGTTCGCGTCGACGTGCTCCCCACCGGCGATCCGAAGGACTTCGACGATCTGCGCCAGTACCGCGACCTCGGCGACACGGGCCGACTGATCGCCGATTCGCACGCCGCGACGGCGGCGTACCTGGTCGAGCACGGGCTCGTGCCGTGACACTGCCGCCGCGGTGGCTCCGCCGGATCGTGCTCTGGCCGTTGCCCCTCTTGCTCGTCTGGTTCTACGTCGCCTCCGTGCCGCTGTTGCTGATCGTCGCGTTCGTCGTGTCGTACCGGCTCCCGGGTTCGTTTCGCGCCGTGCGGTCGCTCGGTCTGGCGACCGTGTACGTGTTCGTCGAGGTCGCCATCATCCTCGCCTCGTTCGGGTTGTGGATCGCGACCGGCTTCGGGCTCCGGCTGCGCTCCGACTGGTCGATCCGGACGCACTACCGGGTACTCGACTGGGCACTGCGAACGTTGGTCGGCGGCGGACGGCGACTGTTCAGCCTCGACATCGAGGTCCGCGGCTTCGTCCGCGACGCCGCCGGTCGACACCCGGTCGAGCCGCCCGGCCCGGTCGAGCATCCCCTGATCGTGATGAGCCGTCACGCCGGCCCCGCCGACTCCATCTTGTTGATGTACGAACTGATGGCGCAGTTCGAGCGCCGGCCCCGGATCGTGCTCAAGGAGGCGCTGCAGTGGGATCCGGCGTTCGACATCTTGCTCAACCGACTGCCGACCCACTTCGTCCGTCACGGCGCCGACCGCGAACACGTCCTCGGTCTCCTGCGCGACCTCGCGTCCGACATGCAGCCCGGCGACGCCTTCGTCATCTTTCCGGAGGGCGGCAACTTCACCGAGCGGCGTCGCGCACGCGCCATCGAGTACTTCGAACGACAGGGGAGGACGGCCGAGGCGGCGCGCGCACGCGGGCTGCGCCACGTGCTGCCGCCGCGCACGAACGGCGCGCTCGCCGCACTGGGCGGATGCCCGTCGGCGACGCCGGTGTTCGTCGCCCACACCGGTCTCGACGAGATCGTCGGACCGCGCGATCTCTGGCGGGCGATCCCCGACCACAAGGTGCTCGACATGGTGTTCGTCGCCGTCACCCCGGATCAGTTGCCCGCCGGGGAAGCCGATCGGATCGAACTCATGTGGTCGGCGTGGGAGCAGATCGACCGGTGGATCGCCGACGGGCGCGCCCCCGCCGCCGGCTCCACCGAGTGAGGTATCGACCACCTGGCGTGGTGCCGAAACTACGCTCGTGTCGTATGAGGGATGAGCAGTTGCCGACGACGACTCGGGCCGGGCACCGCTCCAGCCCCACGACCATGCGCCCCGGGGTGTTCGCCCCACCGGCGCCCACCGAGACGCCACAACCGCCGCCCGAGCGGCGGATGCCGTCGGCAGGCGAGCGCGAGCCGGTCGTCATCACGCACGAGGACGTGATCGACGGCCACGATGCCGAGTTGCTCTGGGAGGCGTATCACGCCAACTTCCACCCGCTCGCGGAGCTGGCCATCCTCCAGCACCTGTACACCCGCGACGAGGTGCTCGCCGAGTTGGCCAACCCGCGCATCCTCAAGATCGTCGGTCGCCAGGGCGGCCGTCCGGTCGGGATGGGCATGGTGACCAACTCGCTCGAGGACGTGCCGCAGATCTCGCCGGCGTTCCTGCGCGCCAAGTACCCCGATCACGCCGAACGCAACGCGATCTACTTCGGCATCCTCGTGATGGTGTCGCCCGACCACCGTGGCCGCACGCTCTTCTCCCGGCTCTACACCGAGATGTGGCAGGTGCCGGCCCGAGCGGGCGGTGTGCTCGCGTTCGACATCTGCGACTTCAATCGGATGGCGTTCGACACCGACTCGCTGACGCAGCGGATCGCCGACCAGTTCCCGGAGGCGTCCGTCGACGTCGTCGACCGCCAGACCTGGTACGTCGCCGAACTGCCGAAGCCGATCGCCGACGGCAGCCCGCGCCGCTGACGGTCAGCGCACCGGGGCGCAGCGCCGACGGCGGTCGAACGAGGCCGTCCGGCCCCCGATCGCGTGCACCGTCTCGACGAGTTCGCCCATCGGGACCGGCGCACTGAACAGGTAGCCCTGCATCTTGGTGCACCCGAGTTCGATCAGCCGCCTGGCCTGCTCATGGGTCTCGACACCTTCGGCGATCGTGGTCAGGCCGAGCGCCGTCGCCATCTTGATGATGGCGGCCACGAGCGAGGCGTCCGACTCGTCGTGTGCGAGCCCCGAGACGAACGACCGGTCGATCTTGACGACGTCGACCGGGAAGCGCTTCAGATACGACAGTGACGAGAAGCCCGTGCCGAAGTCGTCGACCGAGAGCCGGACGTCGAGCGACGTGAGCGCCGTCATCGCGGACGCGGCGGCGAGTGTGTCGCCCATCATCACGCTCTCGGTGATCTCGAGGAAGAGCGCGCCGCCGGGCAGATGGTGTCGATGGAGCGTCTCGGCGACGAGATCGGCGAAGTCGCCGGACTGGAGTTGGCGTGGCGACACGTTGACCGAGGCGTAGACGTCTTTCGCCGACGGGATGTTCGCACGCATCCACGCCACCTGTCGGAGGGCCTCGTCGAGGACGAACGCCCCGAGCGGGATGATCAGCCCGGACTCCTCGGCGACGTCGATGAACTC
>JBPEWX010000353.1:0-2041 GCA_052032235.1 Ilumatobacter sp.
ACCACCGGAGTGATCGACCCCGACGTGGCGTGGAACTCGACCGACAACGAATACGTCGTCGTGATGGCCGGCGACGACGCTCCCGACGGTGGCGGCATCATCACGTCGACGTTCGAGATCTACGCCCAGCGGGTCTCGCCTGCGGGCGGACTCATCGGCTCCCTCACCGAGATCAGCGACATGGGGTCGAACGACGCCAGCGGCAGCTACGACGCCGGCGAACCGGCGATCGCCTACAACGCGGCACGGAACGAGTTCCTCGTCGTGTGGGAAGGCGATGACGACACAGCGCCACTGGTGAACGGTGAGACCGAGATCTTCGGACAGCTGCTGACGAACACGCTGGGCGAGATCGGCACCGACACACGCATCTCGAACCTCGGCGTCGACGGCGATCTCGGCACCGACGCCCGTTCGCCGGCGGTCGCCGCGCTGAACGGCACCTACGCCGTCGTCTGGCACGGCAACGACCTCTCGTTCAACTTCGAGATCTACGGCCAGCTCGTCGACGCAGTCGACCTGACCGAGATCGGTGGCGACACGCTGATCAGCACCGACGCCGTCAACGACGAGGCCTACGACCCGGCCATCGCCGGCGACCCGACCGGCTCCGGCGCGCTGGTGGTGTGGGAGCACGACAACGGCGCCGGCAACGACTTCGAAGTCGCCGCCGCGCCCATCACGGCGACCGGCGGCGGCATCAGCGTCGGGTCCAACGCGGTCGACGTCAGCGGGACCGGAGGAGCGCTGAACGTGCCGCAGGCGCCTGCCGTGGCATTCAACGCAGCCACCGGGCTCTACTCGGTCGTCTGGTCGGGCGACCACGGCACGCTCACCGGCCCCGGCGACAACGAGGTGATCCACACGGTGCTCGACGCGGGTGCCGCAGTGGTCGAGGCGCCGGAGGTCATCAGCGACATGACGGCGCCCAACTCGACCGGTCACCCCGACGTCGCCCCGGCGAGCGGTGCCCAGTACGCCGCCGTCTGGATCGGTGACGACGCCGGCACCGGCGACACGCAAGTGTTCGGACAGTTCGTCGTCCCGGCGACCGACCTCGAGATCACCTCGATGAACCTGACCTCGGCCGATCCGGTGTTGGAAGGCGGCGTCGTCACCTACGTGATCGAGTACGCCAACAACGGCCCGATCGCGGTCGACGCGATCATCACCGACCTGGCGCCGACCGGTGTCACGTTCGACAGCTTCACCTCGACCGGCCCGACGCCGACCCAACGAGCCGGCGGCAACTACTCGTGGGACGTCACGATCCCCGCCGGCGGCAGCGGCACGATCACGATCAACGCCACCGCGGGCACGACCCAGGGGACCGTGACCAACACGGCGACCATCGCGACGGCGCCGGGCTTCGTCGACGAGGTCCCCGGCAACGACAGTGCCTCCGACACCGTCTACGTCGATGCGATCCCGACCGTGACGGTCGAACAGGCCGCCGGTCAGGACGACCCGACGAACGGTCTCCCCGTCGTGTTCGACGTCGTGTTCTCCGAGCCGGTCACCTGGACCGCAGGAGCCGGACTCACCGTCGGCGGCACGGCCGCGCCACCGATCGGCGTTTCACTCGGAGGTGGGCCGACCGCCTACACCATCTCCTTGAGCCCCGCCGGTGACGGCACGATCATCCCGTCACTCGCCGCCGGTGCAGCGACCGACCTCACCGGCAACAGCAGCCTGGCGTCCACCTCGACCGACAACACCGTCACCTACGACGGCACGGCGCCGACCAGCCAGGTCGAGCAGGCGGCAGGCCAGGCCGACCCGACCAACGGTTCGTCGGTGGAGTTCACGGTGACGTTCTCGGAAGACGTCACCGGGTTCGACGACGGCGACGTCGACGTCACGGGCAGCACGACGCCCGGCACGTTGAGCGCCGTCGTCACCGGCGGCCCCGACGTCTACACGGTGACCGTCTCCGGGTACACCGGCGACGGCGACGTGGTCGTCTCGGTCGCCGACGGTGCCGCCTCGGACGACGCCGGCAACACCAGCCTCGAGCATGCGTCGATCGATGCGACGGTGA
>JBPEWX010000354.1:0-2133 GCA_052032235.1 Ilumatobacter sp.
CTGCGTGCTGGTCGGTTGGGGTCTGACCTCATCCGACATCAACCGACCGACTCAGCGGTCGACGGTGCTGAGGGTGGAGTAGCACATCTCGTCCTCGGTGCCTTCGTTCCACGTGATGTGCCGTGGCTCGGGCATCGGGGCGAGTGATCGGTCCCAGGTGCACTCGACGCGGATGACGTCGCCCGGTCCGACGACGATCGAGTCGACCGGTCGGTAGTCGAACTGCCACTCGAACGCCCAGTTCGGGATGTCGAGCAGGATCTGCTCGTCGGGCGTGCCGGGGTTCAGGGTCATCCGGAAGGTCTCGCCGAACTCGTGCATGTGGCCGAGCACGCCGACGATCTCGCCGAAGGCACTGGCCCGGTGATCGCACGAGGCGTACCCGACTCCGTCGGTGTCGGCCATCATCGCCTCCAGGTCGGCGCCGCACTGCGCGATCAGCCCGTCGGGGATGATCGCCGCGAAGTCGCCGAACTTGTCGCGGATGTCGGCGATGACCGTCGCACGATCGCACAGTGGGCCGCTCTCGTCGTCGCGGCACGGGATCTCGGCCGGTGCGAGGTAGGTGGTGACGACGACGTCGTCGTACGCACCGTCGGCGGCGGCGAGCTGGTCGGCGTCCGCGAACTCGACCTCGAGCGCTGACTCGTCGGCGGGCGCATCGTGGTCGTAGTGGTAGTGGATCTGGGTGACGAGGAAGTCGCCGGGTTCCATCCGGATGCCGGAGCCCTCGGCATACGTCTTGGGCTGCTGACCCGGTGCCCACCCACCGATCTGCTCGGTGCCTCGCAAGCCGGCGAGTCCGAAGCACGGCCAGCCCGGCGCCTCGTCGCGTGCGTCGAGCGCACGTGCGTCGTCCATCACGGCAGCGTCGGCACGGAAGAAGATCGCGTGGTGGACGATCTCCACCTGGTCGGGGACGATCGTGTAGCCCGTGATCCAGCGGGTGTCGTCGGCGGGCGGCAGCTCGTAGATCTGGCAGCGGTAGTCGTCGCGCTGGTCGACGGAGCCGGTGTACGGCTCGGCCGTCACGGTGACGTCGGCGTCGAGCGGGACGACGATCGCGTTGCGCGGCTCCAGCGGCGTCGACGGTTCGACGTCGACGGCGCCGCCGGCCTCGGCCCACGCCGCGATCTCGGCGATCTGCTCGTCGGTGAGCGACCAGTCGTGTTCGAAGTCGACCGACCGGTCGCCGGCCGTCCACGGCGGCATGTACCGCGACTCGGTGACGAGGGCGATGTCGGCGGCGACCGCTGCGACGTCGGCGATGGTGGCGAACTCGACGGTGGCCGCGCCCGGCCCGCCGGGAACGTGGCACGAGGCGCAGTGCGTCTCGATGGTGGGCAGGACCGCAGCGGAGAAGCGCGCCGTGTCGTCGGCCGCCTCGACGGTGGTCGTCGGGTCGACCTCGGCGTCGTCGGGCGTCGAGGTCGCCATGGGTTGCGTCGTGGCGATCGGCGTCGGATCGCCGGCCAGCTCGACCTCGTCCGACCCATCGACGGCGGCACTCGGCACCGCCACGAGGGAGAACGTGAGCTCGACCTCGTCGCTGGTCGACACCAGGCCGGAGATCGCGATCGGGCCCACGTCGTAGGTCGACATCAGCACCGTGGTCGACATCTCGGCGGTGAGCCGGTCGTCGTCGATGCGGACCCAGCCACCGAACGTCTCGGTCGCCGTCGTCTCCTTCACGGTCAGGTCGCCCGTGATCTCGACCGGGATGCGCTCACCGTCGGCCGATGTGTCGGGCAGGCCGTCGACGCTCGTCGGGACGAAGGTGGCGTACGGGAACTCGGTCGACTCGAGGAAGTCGTGCCGGATCCGCTTGTCGCGCAGGGTGGAGTCGGACTCGAACCGTTCGACGTTGACGACGATCGTGCCGAGCACCGAGTCGGACGGGGTCTCGCGGTCGACGGCGATCTCACCGGCCAGCACCGTCGTGGTGCCGACGGCGGTCGAGTCGCTCCCGCCCAGCCGCTCGTCGATGCGGTAGGTCACCTGCGACCCGTCGACGAGTACGAACCGTTCCGACCCGTCGGCGACCTCGACGGGCGGCGCGTCGGCACCGTCCGAGCGGACCGTGCCGTCGGCGAGCAGCCAGTCCCACTCGTCGGCGGTGAACCACGCGCCGAA
>JBPEWX010000355.1:0-9735 GCA_052032235.1 Ilumatobacter sp.
AGCCGTCGAACAGCATCTGCATGCCGACGCAGATCCCGAGGAACGGCCGACCGGACGATGCGGCGGCGAGCGCAGGTTCTTCGAGGCCGACGGACCGGAGCGTCGACATGCAGGCGCCGAACGCGCCGACACCGGGCAGCACCACGCCATCGGCGTCGGCGACGACCGCCGGGTCGGCGGTGAGACGGGCGTCGGCACCCATCTTCTCGATCGCCTTGTGCGCCGAGTGGAGGTTGCCGATGCCGTAGTCGAGCACGGCGACGAGCGGGCGCTCGCTCACAACACGCCCTTCGTCGACGGGACACCACCGGGCTGATCGACGCGCACGGCGTCGCGGAGCGAGCGCGCGAGCCCCTTGAAGGTCGCTTCGATGATGTGGTGGACGTTGCGGCCGCGCACGAGCTCGACGTGCAGCGTCATCGCCGCCGACTGAGCGAACGACGACACGGCATGCTCGGCCAACTGCGGGTCGAACGCCGGGTCGCCGAGCGGCAGACTCTCGGGCATCGGGACGATCCACTCGACGTGGGCACGCCCCGACAGATCGAGGGCGATGTCGACGAGTGCCTCGTCGAGTGGGTAGCGGCCGCTCGCGAACCGGCGGATGCCGGCCTTGTCGCCGAGCGCTTCGCGGAACGCCTCACCGAGCGCGATGGCGACGTCTTCGACGGTGTGGTGGGTGTCGATGTGAAGGTCGCCCTCGGCCTGCACCGTCAGGTCGAAGCCGCCGTGACGGCCGAGCTGATCGAGCATGTGGTCGTAGAACGGGATACCGGTCGAGATGCTCGTCTGTCCGGTGCCGTCGAGATCGATCGAGATCTCGATCGACGTCTCGTTCGTGGTGCGGCTGCGGCTGGCGGTGCGTGCGCTCACGTGAGGATCTCCTTCAGCGCGGTGAGGAATGCGTCGTTCTCGTCGGGCGTGCCGACGGTGACACGGAGGCAGTCGGCGAGGCGTGGCCACCCGGAGCAGTCACGGACGAGGACACTCCGGTCGAGCAGCTGCTGCCAGAGGTCTCGCCCGCCGATCGTCGTCGGGCGGAACAGGATGAAGTTGGCGCCGCTCGGCGTCACGTCGATCGGCATCGCCCGCATCGCGGCCGACAGCCGTTCGCGTTCGTCGACGATCAGTCGAACGCGGTCGTTCATGTCGTCGACGAAGCGGAGGGCGACGCGTCCGGCCAACTGCTTCACCGTGTCGAGGTGATACGGCAGCACGACCTTCTCGAGCTCGTCCACGAACCACGACGGGCCGATCGCATAGCCGAGCCGGACACCCGCCATGCTCCAGGTCTTGGAGAACGTGCGCGTCACGACGAGCGGGCGACGGTCGTCGAGCAGTTCGAGCGCGCTCCAGTCGGCGAACTGGGCGTAGGCCTCGTCGGCGACGACGAGACCGTTGGCGACGTCGAGCAGCTCGCCGATCCGTTCGGCGGGTTCGACGAGTCCGGTGGGGTTGTTCGGCGACGTCAGGAACGTGACGTGGGGGTCGTACTCGTCGACGACGCGACGCAGCTCGTCGGGATCGAGCGTGAAGTCGTCGTTTCGTTCGCCTTCGACGACCTCGCTCCCCACGACCCGGGCGATCTGGGCGTGCATCTGGTACGTCGGTTCGAACGTGGCGACCCGCCGGCCTGCACCGGCGTAGGTGAGCAGGATCGTCTGCAGCACCTCGTTCGAACCGTTCGCGGCGAACACCATCGACGGGTCGACGCCGTGCCAGTCGGCGATCGCGGCGCGGAGCTCCGTGGCAGCGCGGTCCGGATACCGGTGCCATTCGACGCGGGACAGCTCTGCGGCGAGCGCGTCGCGGAAGGCGTCGGGCGGCGGGAGCGGGGACTCGTTCGTGTTCAGTCGGACGTCGACGTCGACTTGCGGGGAGTGATAGCCCTCGAGCACTCGAAGGTCGTCACGGACGGGGATCACCCGGCCGAGGCTACCGAGACGTCGGCCACCGCCGAGAAAGCGGTTTGTGGTGAGCGACCGGCGTGGGCAGCTCCTAGCTTGGGTTCCGTGGCAGCTCCGGACCCGACGACCGCCGTCAACGAACTCTCCGTCATCGCCGACACCATCGAACGGCAGCGCGAACGCGTCGGTGCGATCGCCGAACCGTTCCTCGGCACCGAGCGCGACGACGTCGTCACGACCGTCCACGAAGCGGAACGCCAACTCCTGATGGCCGGCCGAGCGCTTCGCCGGGCGATCCGCACGCTCGGCTGAGTCGGCCGGTCGCGGCGAACCGCACCCGAAAACGGGGACGGCCCCCGGCGAACCGGGGGCCATCAACCCTGAGCGCAGGGCGGCGGATCCCTGTATGCGCTCGACACCAGGTGGCGGGAACCTGGTGGCCTTCATCCTTCCAGGACCGACCACCCACTTCAAACATCGGCGCGCAGAACTGCCCGATTTCGGTGTGATGACCTCCGTCACGTCACCGATCGCGGTCGAACGACGACAGATGCACCCCCGGGTACCCTGAACCGGGTGCGTATCACCGAGATCGCAACCACGCCCACCGCCGAGCAGCGCGCCCGCGCACTCGACTTCGTCGCGTCGGTCGAGGCGGCCACCCGCCAGCCACAGTTGAGCGATCACCTGCGCATCGACCTCGGTCACGAGCCCGACGACTCCGACGGCCCACTGCTGGTGACCGTGCACGACGACGACCGACTCGTGGCGCTCGCGCAACTGTCCACGGCGAACGACGCATGGATCCTCGAAGCCGTCGTCGACCCCGAACTCGCCGACGCCGTCGCCGTGCGCGACGATGCCGTCGACACCGCGGTCGACGCCCACCGCCGCCGTCGTGACGACGCCGTGGTGTGGTGGCTCGACGACCCCTCGGCCCACGACGAGGCCGTCGCCACACGGCTCGGTCTGTCCGTCTGGCGCGAGTTGTACGAGATGCGACGCCCCCTCCCCCATCCGCAACGCGCCGACGTCCCGACCCGTGCCTTCCGACCCGGCGTCGACGACGAGGCCTGGCTCGCCGTCAACAACCGCGCCTTCGCCACCCACGGCGAACAGGGCGGGTGGACGCTCGACACCCTGCGCCTCCGATTCGACGAGCCCTGGTTCGACCCCGACGGGTTCCGGGTGTTCGACGACGACGACGGCACGCTGGTTGCGTTCTGCTGGACCAAGCTCCACACCGACGAGCAGCCGGTCGTCGGTGAGATCTACGTGATCGCGGTCGACCCGTCGGCACACGGACGCGGGCTCGGCAAGCAGCTCACCCTGGCCGGTCTCGACTCGATCTCCGACCGTGGCGTCACCGTCGCCAACCTCTACGTCGACGCCGGCAACACCGCCGCCGTCGGCCTGTACGAACGTCTCGGCTTCTCGGTCCACCGTCGCCGCGTCGCCTTCGCCCCGCCCGAACACATCACCTCGTGACCCCCGACAGGACACCATGACCATCACCGACGAACCCACCCGCCTCGACGACGAACTCCCGCGATGGAGCGTCGCCGACGTCTATCCCTCGCTCGACGACCGTTCGTTCACCGATGCGATGGAGACGCTCGACGCCGACGTCACCAGGCTCGTCGCCCTGTTCGACGAACACGACATCCGTCAGACCGAACCGCGCACACCGACCGCCGCCGACGGCGCCGCCGCCGACGAGGCACTGCGCGCCTACAACGACGTCAGCGCGCTGATGAGCGAGCTCGCGGTCGCCACCCTGTCCGTGACCGCCACCGACTCGCGCGACGACGCCGCTCGCGCGCTGATGAGCCGGGTCGAGCAGCAGGGATCGCGACTCACGCCGCTCCTCGCCCGACTCGCCGAATGGGTGCACGCCCTCGGCGTCGAGCCGCTCGCGGCGGTGAGCACCGAGGTGGCCGAGCACGTCGGACCGCTCACCCGGCTCGACGAGCGGGTCGCTCACCAGATGACCGAGCGAGAAGAAGAGCTGTACGCCGAGCTCGCCACGACCGGTTCGTCGGCGTGGCGGTCGCTGCAGCAGGTGGTCACCTCGCAGCTCACGGCCGAGGTGACGATGCCGGACGGGTCGACCGAACGTCTGCCGATCAACGCCGTGCGAGGCCTCGCCACACACACCGATCCGGCGATGCGCCGTGCGGGCTACGACGCCGAGCTCGCGACATGGCCGCAGGTCGCGACGAGCGTGGCCGCCGCCATGAACGCGATCAAGGGTGAAGCCGTCATCGTCAATCGACGCCGCCACTGGGACGACCCGATCGACGCGTCGCTCTATGCGAACAGCGTGAGTCGACCGACGTACGAAGCGATGCAGTCGGCCGTCGCCGCGTCGCTCCCCGACTGGCGCCGCTGGATGCGAGCCAAGGCCAGGCTGCACGGTCACGACGGCGGGCTGCCGTGGTGGGATCTGGTCGCGCCGGCGCCCACGGGCGACACCACCCTGAGCTGGGACGACGGCATCGACTGGGTGCGATCCGCGTTCGGGTCGTACTCATCCGAGCTCGGTGGCCTGGTCGACCGTGCGCTCGACGAACGGTGGATCGACGCGCCACCCGCCGACGGCAAGACCGGCGGCGCGTTCTGCGCCTCGTTCCGCGACGACCGCTCCCTGGTGCTGCTGAACTGGTCGGGTTCGGTCGACTCGGCGCAGACGACGGCCCACGAGCTCGGCCACGCCTACCACAACGTGACACTCGCCGGCCGGACTCCGTTGCAGCGCCGACTGCCGATGGCGCTCGCGGAGACGGCGAGCATCTTCTGCGAGACGCTGGCGATCGAACAGCGGCTGGCCACCACGACCGACCCGAACCAGCGGCTCGGCCTCCTCGACGTCAGCCTCACCGGCCCGAACCAGGTCGTCGTCGACATCCAGTCCCGCCTGCAGTTCGAGACCGAGGTCTTCGAACGGCGTCGCCGCGGCACGATCGGAGCATCCGAACTCGACGAGATGATGCTGCAGGCCCAGGCCGACACGTACGGCGACGGCATCGACCTCGACACCCGTCACCCGTACATGTGGCTCCTCAAGCCGCACTACTACGGCTCGCACTTCTACAACTGGCCCTACACCTACGGGCTGCTGTTCGGGCTCGGCCTGTACGCCGCGTACGACGCCGACCCGGACCGCTTCCGCCAGGGGTACGACGACCTGCTGTCGCGAGCGGGGATGGACACCGCCGAACAGCTCGGCGCCCGTTTCGACCTCGATGTCACCGACGAAGGCTTCTGGACGTCGAGCCTCGACGTGCTCCGCGCACGAATGGCGGAGTACGAACGCCTCGTCGACACGGAACGATGATCGACCGATGACCGACACCGCCACCCGCTACGACGTCACACGCGACGAACTCGCCGAGGTGCTCGACGGCACACCTCGGTACCGGGTCGATCAGGTGTGGCAAGGGCTGTACGAGCACTGCACCGAGCCGTCCGAGTGGACGAACGTGCCCAAGGCGATGCGCGCCGACCTCGACGAGCGGCTGCCGTCCGCTCTGACGCCGGTCACCGAATCGGTCAGCAACGACGGCAACACGGTCAAGTTCCTCTGGGAGCTGTCGGGCGGTGAGCGGGTCGAGACCGTGCTGATGCTCTACCGCGACCGGGCGACCGTCTGCGTCTCGAGCCAGGCCGGCTGTGCGATGGCCTGCGGGTTCTGCGCGACCGGCCAGGCCGGGTTCAGCCGACACCTGACCGTCGGCGAGATCGTCGAGCAGATCGCGCGGGCGACCCGACGAGCCAAGGACGTCGACCGTCGGGTCTCGAACGTCGTGTACATGGGCATGGGCGAACCGATGGCGAACGAGTCGAGGGTGTGGGCCTCGGTCGAGCGGCTCCACGGCGATTTCGGGTTGTCGGCACGGCACATCACGATCTCGACGGTGGGATTGCTCCCCGGCATCCGGGCCCTCGCCGAGCGGCCGCTGCCCGTCAACCTGGCCGTGTCGCTCCACGCCGCCAACGACGAGCTGCGCGACGAGCTCGTGCCGATCAACCGGCGGTACCCGATCGACGACCTGGTCGACGCCTGCAACGACTATCTCGAGGTGCGCAACCGGCGCGTCAGCTTCGAGTGGGCCATGATCGACGGCGTCAACGACCGGGACCGCGACGCAGCCGAACTGGCGGCGGTGTGCCGCCGACTGCGGTTGCCGGCACACGTGAACCTCATCCCGCTGAACCCGACGCCCGGCTACCCGACGCGCGGGTCGTCGTTGAAGCGGGTGCACGAGTTCCGCGACCTGCTCGAGTCACTCGGCGCCAACGCCACGGTCCGTCAGAACCGCGGCACCGAGATCGACGCCGCATGTGGGCAGCTCGCTGCCGGCCAGCCCGTCACGCTCGGGCGCAAGCGTGCCGACTGACGGCGCGCGAACTCAGCGCGGGTTGCGTTCGAGGTAGCTCGGATTCGCGACGGCGAGCTTGTCGACGACGGAATCCCAGACGAGCGCACGCACCGTTTCGTCCCGATAGTCGATCGACCCCGACCGGATGGCGTCGGCCAACGCCCGGTCGTCGGTCACGCCGAGCTGCTCGAGTCGTGCCGCGTGGGAGGCGGCGTGCTGCGGCCCGAGCTCGATCTCTCGCGCCACCATGTCGAGCACGTTGACGGCGACGCGGAGGTGGAATCGATGCGGCGGCCGGTCGGACGGTGCGACGTCGTCGGCCAACCAGTCGCGCACCGCTGCGGTCAGCTCGGCAGCGGTCGGGTTGTCGTGCGGAGCGGCCATCACCACCGCCCTTCGAGGGCGAGCAACAGATCGTGTTCGGTCTCGCAGGTGCGACGACCGATGGCGGCGAGCTCGTGGCTCCGCACCGCCCCGGAGCGATGCCGTGACGCCTGCATGATGCAGATCACACCCCACCGCAGCGACGAGGCGATCTCCCACCACACCAGCTCGTCGAGGTCGACGGCGACCCCGGACTCGTCGGCGTAGGCGGCGAGCAACGTCTCGCGATCGCCCAACCCGGCCGCCGGGAGCGGCGATCCGAACCGCCATGCCGGGGCGCACAACCATCCGAGGTCGGCGATCGGGTTGCCGACGAAGGCGAGTTCCCAATCGATGACAGCGGCGAGACCGGACTCGTCGACGATGACGTTCCCCAACCGGAGGTCGCCGTGCACCAGCGTGGGAGCCCGATCGGGCGGTCGGTGGTCGTCGAGCCAGCGGAACGCCAACTCGAAGGTGGGGTGCGGTTCGCCCAACTCGTCGAGGCTCGTTCGCGTGGTGGCGAGCGGGTCGGCGACCGGCAGGTCGCCGAGCGCGGTGAGGTCGATGGCGTGCGTGCGCGCCGCCGCCCGGCCGAGCTGCTCGACGAGGCGCTCGCGTGCAACGGCGAACCGGTCGTCGCGCAGGATCCGCCGGGCGATCGTCTCCCCGTCGACATGGCGTGTCACCAGATTCGACACGCCGTCGTCGCCGACCACGTGGGCGATCACGGGCGGGGCGGGTACCTCGACCGCCGCCGAGAGCACGGCCGCCTCGATGGCCATCTCACGCGCCGCCTCGGGGGTCTGCCGCTGGACGACGACGCCGTCGCCGTCGACGGCGCACCGCCACGTCGAACGGGACGCACCACCGGTGAGCGCCGTCGGTTCGTCGATCGTCGCGCCGGGGAACAGTCCGGCGAGGACGTCGCGCACGGCGTCCGAGGTGGGGCGATCGGTCACGCCGCCAGATTGGCAGCTCAGCAGCCTGCGTTGAGAACCGAGGGGTACGGGTTGACCGGAACACCGTGCCCGGGTCGGATCTCGAAGTGGAGGTGCGGTACGCCCGTGGCGTTCCCCGAGTCGCCGATGTAGCCGATGACCTGTCCCTGCAGGACGTAGCCGGGCTCTCCTTCGTACGCCGACAGGTGGGCGTAGTAGTAGCGGTGCCCGTTGTCGCCGTACAGGACGAGCGTGACGCCGCCCAGCACGTTGCTGCGGAACTCGACGACGCCGGCGATGACCGCCTGCAACGGGGTGCCCGTGGGTGCCAACATGTCGACGCCCTGGTGCCGGCGGCCGCCGCTGCGCGGGGCGCCCCAGGTGTCGCCGTACGCGGAGACGCCCTGCACGGGGCACACCATCGTGTGGTCGATGAACCCCGAGCCGCCCGCCCGCGGGTTGGTGCCGGGACCGCCACCGCCGGTGCGACCGCCGACCTCGCCGCCGCTCGCACCCTGATTGCCCGAGACCGTGTCGTCGACGGTGCTGGCGGCGGCACGCGCGATGTCGCTCTCCTGGCGGACGCGGTTCGCCTCGGCCTGGCGGCGTTCGAACTCGGCTGCCTGGCGGGCCTCCTCGCGCTGCTGCGCCAACAACGCCGCCACGACTGCCTCGTCCTGCAGCCGCTGCGATTCGATCGAACGAAGTCGTTCGACCTCGTCCTCGGCGTCACTCTGGAGTGCGAGCAGCGACGCCTGCTGCTCTTCGAGATCGTCTTCGGCGTCGTCGAGTTCGTCGCCCTTGTCGGCGAGTCGACGCTGCGCCTCGTCGTAGTCGTCGAGCGAGATCGCCCCCGTCTGCGCGGCGACGTCGGCGAGCACGCCGCCGTGGAGCTGCTCGGTCGGTTCGCGCAGGTCGGTGAGGATCGGGATCCCGGACGAACCGCTGGCGACGAACCGGTCGACGGCGACGGTCTCGAGCGCGAGCCGGAGCGCCTCGACCTCGGCTGCCAGCTCGTCGTATTCGAGGGCGAGACGTTCGCGTTCGAGTTCGAGGAGATCGCGACGCGACTCGGCGGCGAAGTAGTCCTCGGCGGCCTGGTTGGCCCGCTCGCGAGCCTCGGCGATCTCACGGGCCGCGCGTTCGGCCGCGTCCTCGCCCTGGATCGGCTCCGTGGTCGGCGGTTCGGTCGTCGTGTCGTCGGGTTGGGCGATCGCCGGCGACGAGGTGAGGAGCAACCCGCCGGCCAGGCAGGCGGCCGCGGCCGTTCGACGGCGTGGTCGACGCCGTCGGGCGCGATCGGCGCGCCGGAACCGTTTGTGGGCCGCCCAGGACACGTCCGAGAGCCTAACGTCGGGCCGTCCCGCTGTACGGTCAATGACGACGGGGCCGAGTCCCCGCCCGGACCCCACCCGTCCGGGCTCGTCCCCGCCGCACACTCCGATGACAGCACCCCTCGAACTCGATCACATCGTCGTCCGCCGCGACGGGCGCAACATCGTCGACGATGTCTCGTTCGTCGTGCGTCCCGACGAGAACTGGTTGGTCCTGGGCGCGAACGGCTCCGGCAAGACGACGCTGCTGCGGGTCGCCTCGATGTACGAGCACCCCACCAGCGGCACGGTGCGGGTGCTCGGCGAACAGTTGGGTCGCACCGACGTCCGACGGCTTCGTCGACGTGTCGGCTATGCGTCGGCCGCGCTGGCGGCCCAGTTCCGCGCCGAGCTGACCGCGTCCGAGATCGTCATGACCGCTCGCTACGCCGCACTCGAACCCTGGTGGCATCAGTACGACGACGCCGACCGACGGCGAGCGGCCGAATGCCTGGCCCGGATGGGTGTCGAGCGATTCGCCGACCGTTCGCTCGGGTCGTTGTCGTCGGGGGAACAGCAACGGGTGTTCCTCGCCCGGACGCTGATGACCGATCCCGGCGTGATCCTGCTCGACGAGCCGTCGGCGCGTCTCGACCTCGGGGGACGCGAACGCCTCGTCCACGCGCTCGACGACCTCGCCGACAACCCGGACTCCCCGCCGTTCGTCCTCGTCACCCACCACGTCGACGAGGTTCCGGCCGGGGTGACCCATGCGCTGCTGCTGCGCGACGGTCGGGCCATCGAGTCGGGACCGATCGACCGCGCGCTC
>JBPEWX010000356.1:0-2672 GCA_052032235.1 Ilumatobacter sp.
CGATCGCCATCGCCCTCACCGTCGGATCGATCGTGTGCTGCGTCGTCCTCGTCGGGGTCGCCCGGTGGCGCCGCCGGCGGCCCGAGCCCGCGGCACCCCGATCGGTCGTCTCGATCCGGCAACGTGGCCGTCGGCTCGATCGCCCCGTGGCGCTCGTCGGGGCGGCGACCTGGATGATGTCCTCGTTCCTCCTCATCGGGCCCTGGGGAGCGCTCTGGGGCGCGCTCGGCGGTGCTGCGCTGGTGGTGTCCGGTCGGCGTCTGCTGCCGGCGCTCACGGCGGCAGCGACCGTTGCCGGCATCGGCGCCTACGTGGTGGTCGTCGAGCGCTCCGAGATGTTCCCACCCGACGGCGGATGGCCCGATCGGTTCTCGGCGATGCACTCCTTCGGCATGTTCGCCGTCGCCTGCGTCGTCACGGCCGCCGTGCTCGCCGACGACGCGACCGCCGGGCGGTCGGCACGCTTCGAGACGGAGCCGCCGAGCAGCCCCGAGCCGGCGCTACCGTCCGAGCCGTGATCGACGCCGACGACCGCTCACGAACGACCCGCGCCGGGTGGTGGCTCCTGGTCGCGAGTCCTCTCGTGATCGCGGCCGTGGTGCTGCTCTGGAAGCCATGGGCGCCGACGCTCGACATGGCGATGACCGAACTGCGCGTCCGCGACGTCGGCGGACGGAACACGCCGCTCGTCGGCCTACCGGGCCGGATCGGTGACTTTCCCGATCAGGGCAATCATCCCGGGCCCTGGTCGTTCTACCTGATCGCACCGTTCTACTGGCTGAGTGGGCGACGGGCCTGGGGGCTCGAGTTCGGCAGCGCGATGCTGAACGTGTTCGCGGTCGGGGTCGTCATGTGGCTCGGCCACCGGGTCGACCGTCGCTGGGGAGCACTCGTCGCCGGGGCCGTCTGCGCCGTCGCGGTGCGCGGGTACGGCTTGTCGGTGCTGACGCACCCGTGGAACCCGTACTTCCCGGTGCTGATCTGGTTGGTCGTCCTGTTCGCCACGTGGCTCGTGGTGCGTGGCGACCACGCAATGCTCGTCGTCGTCGTGGTCGCCGCCACGATCGCCGCACAGACCCACATCCCGTACCTGGTGAACGGCGTCCCGATGTGCGCGCTCGCCGTCGGTGCGGCGCTGTGGCATCGCCATCGCAGCACCGATGTCGGCGAACGCCGGGCGGTGTTGCGGTCGCTCGGCATCGCGGTCGGCGTCGGTGCGCTGTTCTGGCTCCCGCCCTTCGTCGACCAGCTGTTCCGCGACCCCGGGAACATCCGCATGATCGTCGAGCACTTCCTGGGCGAGCCGACCGATCGGCGGGTCGCCGCGACCGAGGCGGTTCGCGTGTTCTTCCGACACCTCGACGTGTTCGCCTTGGTGCCCGACCTCGCCACCCGATCCGACGCCTTCGTCCACCGGTCCGGACTGCCGGGCGGCAGCGGTTGGGGCGGCATGATCGTGTTCGCGCTGTGGGTCGCAGCCGCCGTCTGGGCGTTCCGCCGTCGACATCGTTCCCTGATGGCGCTCCACGTCGTCCTGGCCACGGCACTCGTGATGCAACTGCTCTCGATCAGCAGGATCTTCGGCAAGGTCTGGTACTACCTCACACTCTGGGCGTGGGGGACGACGTTGCTCGTCGCCCTGGCGATCGTGTGGACGGCGTGCATCGTCGTCGACGAGCACCGAGCCGATCTCCGACTCCGAGATCGTCTGCCCGCCGTCGCCGGCGGTGTCGCCGTCATCGCGACCGTTGCATCGATCGTCGCCTCGTTCTCGCTCGACGTCCCCGATCCGCAGCTGTCCGGGCCGTTGCGCACGGTGCTCCCCGACACCGTCGACGCGATCGACGACGGGGTCGGTGCGGCCGTCGGCCCGGACGGCACCTACCTCGTGTTCTGGCAGGACGCGCTGTTCATCGGTTCGCAGGGCTACGGCCTCGTCAACGAGCTCGAACGACGCGGGTACGAGGTCGGTGTCCACGACACGTGGCGGGTGCCGGTGACGCCGCATCGTGTGTTGCCGTTCGGCGAGTACGACGCCGAGGTCCATCTGACGACCGGCATCTTCATCGATCAGTGGCGAGCTCGCGACGGCTTCGTCGAGGTCGCGTACACCGACGATCGCACCGCCGAGGAACGTCGGCGATTCGACGAGCTCCGTGCGTACGTGCTCGAACGCCTCGTCGAAGAGGGCCGTGACGATCTGGTCCCGGTGGTCGACGAGAACCTGTTCGGTGCTTCGCTCGATCTCGACCTGCCGCAGGACATCGTCGATGCCATGAGCGAGATGATCGAGATCGGACTGCCGGTGGCGATCTTCATCGCGCCGAGCGGCAACAGCTTCTGACGTCGGCGCCGCAGGAGCCGGTCAGTGGCGGTCGCGGCCGAACAGACGATTGACGATCGCCCAGCGGGTCACCCGCCACATCGATTCGGCGATGATCGTCGGCGACATCTTCGAGGTCCCGAGGGTGCGATCGACGAACGTGATCGGGGTCTCCTCGATCCGGTAGCCCTGGTGATCGAGTCGACGGACCAGCTCGGTGAGGAAGGCGTAGCCCTCGGCGCGCGTCGTGCCCGGATCGATCGCTGCGAGCACGTCGGCACGGTAGGCGCGGAAGCCGGCCGTACAGTCGCGGACCTGGATGCCGAGCACGGCTCGGGTGTACGCGTTC
>JBPEWX010000357.1:0-1609 GCA_052032235.1 Ilumatobacter sp.
ATCAGGTAGCCGTCGTCCTCGGCGGACGAGCCGAGGCGCGGGGCCATGACCGTTTCGCTCGCGAACACGCCATCGGGCAGCTCGAGGATCTCCTCGGTGCCGCTGTCGACGTCCTGCTTGATGACGCCCTTGAAGCCGAACCAGCCCTCGCACGGCAGCGCGTTGAACGAGTAGCGGTGGCGGCGACCGCCGTAGCGGCCGTTGATCATCCCGAACTCCTGGATGCGGTCCGACAGGTGCTCTTCCTTCGTCTCTCCGGTGCGCAGGTTGAACCTCCAGCGATGGGCCTTGGTGTTCATCGAATACAGGTCGAGGTAGCGGAACAGGTTCTGATCGAACGACCACTCGGGGATCGGATCGGGCGACGGTGTCTCCTGGAAGAAGCCGTCGAGGACGATCTCGTCGCCGTCCTCGTAGGCGTTGATCCAGTGCAGGACGTAGGTGGGATCGGCCTCGAACCATTGGATCTGCTCGGTGGTGCCGTAGCGCGGCACGATCGCGAACCGGGTCGGGACGTCGCGGTGGAACGACGGCAGGTAGATGCCGTGCTCGATCAAGCTCGGCTCCCAGAACATCGACAGGTCGGGCAGGATCGAGTAGTGCTCGGTGAACGCCATGTCGTGGGGCAGGCGAGGGCCGGGCAGCGGCACGTCGATGTAGTGAGCCAGGCCGCCGTCGGCGCCGACGACGCCGTAGTGCATGTACGGCTGCTCGGTTCCGTAGTTGAAGAACAGCAGCTCGTTCGTGACCTCGTCGATCTTGGTGTGGGCCGAGATGCCGACGCCGTCGGGCAGGCCGAAGGTTTCGCGGCCCTGCGCCTCGAGGGTGACCGGGTCGAAGGCGTACAGGTCGCCGCACAGCCAGAAGCTCGACAGCGCCTTCCCGTTGTGGACCACCACGTCGGTGCTCGACGCGTCCTTCATGTTCGGACGGGCGCCGAGTTCGCACGACTCCTTGGCGGCGTTGACGTTCTCGGCGACGCCGGCGAACAGCGCCTGGCCCATCTCCCGTTCGGCGACGAAGCCGTCGGTACGCACGAACCGGTTGTGGTACTGCGCCTCCCCGGCGGCGAACGAGATGGAGTGGAGCATGCCGTCACCGTCGAACGGGTGGTACCGCTCGATCGAGGGGAGGAGCGGGTTCTCGGTGTTGCGGAGGTAGGTGCCGGCGAGATCGTCCGGGATCTCGCCGACCACGTCGAGGTCCCAGGCGTCGTACTCGCGTGTCTGCGGACGCCAGGCGCCCGTGCGGTACGGGTGGGTGTCGTCGGCGGGCAGGCCCGACTCGAACGTTTCGTGGATCTGGACTCTCACGGTGGTGCTCCTGGGGAGGGGTCAGCCTGCGGTGGCGGGTTCGACGACGAAGCTGACGGTGGTGGCGGTCGAGCCGCCGATGTTCAGGGTCTGTGCTCGGCGGACGCCGTCGACCTGGTAGCCGTCGGCCGTCCCGCGCACCTGCTTGCAGGCGTCGACGAGCATGCGGACGCCGGTCGATCCGACCGGGTGGCCGCCGCCGAGCAGGCCGCCGCTCGCGTTGATCGGCGTAGTGCCGTCTCGGGCGATCGTGCCGTCGTCGATCGCTTGCCACGACCGCCCGGGCTCGGTGAGGC
>JBPEWX010000358.1:0-6341 GCA_052032235.1 Ilumatobacter sp.
GACTGCACGGTCGCTGACGACGGTCTCGAGACAACCGGTCTTGCCGCAGCTGCAGGCGCGCTCGGCGCCGGGAACGGCGACGTGGCCGACCTCGTGCGAGCCCATCGATCCGCCACGGTACGGACGGCCGTCGAACACGAAGGCAAGACCGAGGCCGGTTCGGGCGTAGAGGAACGCCAGGCTCTCGTATCCGGCGCCGAGGCCGTATCGCACCTCGGCCGCCGCCATCGCCCGGACGTTGTGCTCGATGATCGTCCCGATGCCGAGCTCGCGCTCGAAGATGTCGGCGATCGGCACGTTTTCCCAACCGGCGTTGGCGGACACCAGGTTGATCCGGCGGGTCGAGTCGACGACGCCGGCGGCACCGACGCCGACACCCAGCAACTGGTCGGTGTCGATACCCGAGCGACGCATGACCCGACGCACGGCGTCGGCGGCGTCGGCGAGGACGACGTCGGCCGCCTCGCGGACGGGGAACGTGGCCGACTCGCTGGCAACCAGTGAGCCGTGGAGGTCGCAGACCCCGACCTGATAGGTGCCCGCACCGATCTGGACGGCGACGACATGTCGAGCCTCGCCGGCGAGGCTGACGGTGGCGGCCGGGCGACCGACGCGGCGGGCGCCGGCGCCGTCGTCGGCGCGCTCGATCACGAGCCCGTCGTCGAGGAGGTCGTTCACCACGTTCGTGACCGCTGCGGCGCTGAGTCCCGAGGCGTCACGGAGATCGGAGCGGTGCATCGATCCGTTCGATCGCAGCAGCTGCAGGACGAGCCTGCGGTTGTGCGGTCGAACCTCCGTCGACCTGAGTCCCCCTACTTTTTTTTGCACGTAGCGAAATTAACCACGCGTTCGTCGGCGTGTCAACCCCCGGATGCCTGCTCGGGTCCGGGGCGACGTCGTCTCGCAGCCACGCCCGACCTCGGTACCATCGATGGTGATGACCCTCCATCTCGATCGTCACCCCTCGTTCTCCGGGCGTCCCGGCCCCGTCCTGCTCGTCATCGCCGACGGTGTCGGTGTGGCCCCGGAAGGGCCGAGCAACGCCGTCGCCGTCGCCGACACGCCACACCTCGACGAACTCACCGAGAGCGAACTCGCGACCCAGCTCGCGGCCCACGGACCGGCCGTCGGCCTCCCGACGGACGACGACATGGGCAACAGCGAGGTCGGCCACAACGCCCTCGGTGCCGGCCGCGTGTTCGCCCAGGGCGCCAAGCTCGTCAACAAGGCGATCGAGTCGGGCGCGATCTTCGAGTCGAAGGTGTGGAAGGGCGCCGTCGAGCACGGCCGCAGCGCCACGATGCACTTCGTCGGGTTGCACTCCGACGGCAACGTGCACTCCCACAACGAACACCTCTACGCGATGCTGCGCCACGCCGCCGACGAGGGCGTCACGAGTGCTGCCGTGCACATCCTGCACGACGGTCGTGACGTGCCCTCGCAGTCGGCACTCGAGTACATCGAGCGCACCGAGCAGGTCCTGGCCGAGATCAACGCGGCCGGCGGTCGCAACTTCCGCATCGCCTCGGGCGGCGGACGGATGTACATCACGATGGACCGCTACGAGGCCGACTGGCCCATGGTCGAGCGCGGCTATCGCGCCCACGTGTGGGGCGAGGGCCGCCGCTTCGCGTCGGCGAAGGAGGCCGTCGAGACGATGTACGACGAGGCCCGCGCCGGCGGCAAGGAGCCGAGCGACCAGTACCTGCGCGAATTCGTCGTCGCCGACGCAGACGGCCCGGTCGGCACCGTCGCCGATGGTGACGCGGTCATCGTCTACAACTTCCGAGGCGACCGGGCGATCGAGATCTCCCGAGCGTTCGAGGAGGACGACTTCGACGTGTTCTCCCGACAGGGCCCGAACGGCGAGCACGCACCGTCGGTCTACTTCGCGGGCATGTTGCAGTACGACGGCGACGCCCTCGTGCCGAAGCAGTACCTCGTCGCTCCCCCGTCGATCGATCGCACGATCAGCCACTACCTGTGTGCCGAGGGCGTGCGGTCGTTCGCCGTGTCGGAGACCCAGAAGTACGGGCACGTCACCTACTTCTGGAACGGGAACCGTTCCGGCTACATCGACGAGACGCTCGAGACCTACGTCGAGATCCCGTCCGACAACGTCGAGTTCGACACCACACCCGCCATGAAGGTGCGCGAGATCACCGACGAGGTCATCGACCTGTTGCGGTCGGGCGAGTACGACTTCGGGCGGCTCAACTTCCCGTCGGGAGACATGGTCGGTCACACCGGCAACCTCGACGCCACCGTCGAGGCCATGGCCGTCATCGACGAGTGCATGGCGAAGCTCGTCGAGGTGATCGACGAACTCGACGGGGTGCTCGTCTACACCGCCGATCACGGCAACGCCGACATCATGTACACCGAGAAAGACGGTGTGCGGTCGCCGAAGACGTCGCACACCCTCAGCCCGGTTCCGTTCGCGATCCACGACCCGAACTACGACGGCGAGTACCACATCGCTCCCCCGGCCCAACCCGGTCTCGCGAACGTGGCGGCGACCCTGCTGAACCTGATGGGGTTCCAGGCGCCGGACGACTACGAGCCGAGCATCATCCAGTTCTGACTTCGCCCGGCCGCGGCGACGAGGACGGGACGCACGGCCCTACAGGCCACGTTCCGTGGGCGCTACTGTGCGCACCATGGCGTCCAAGTCGGAGAAGATCGAGCACCTGAGCAACCTGCCGCTGCTGGCCGGATGCAGCAAGAAGGAACTCGACCAGATCGCCCGGGCCGGCGACGAAATCGAGGTGCCCGCCGGCACCCTGCTCGTCGACCAGGGCCAGACGGGCCGCGAGGCGTTCGTGATCATGGCGGGCGAGGTCACGATCAAGCGCAACGGTCGCAAGGTCGCCACCGCCGGACCCGGCGACATCGTCGGTGAGATGTCGCTGCTCGATCACGGGCCGCGCACCGCCTCGGCGTTCTGCGACTCCGATTGCTCCCTGTTCGTGCTCGACCAGCGCCACTTCCGGGCGGTGCTCGAACAGCACCCGTCGATCGCCCTGAAGATGCTCGGCGTGCTCGCCGGTCGGGTCCGCGACCTCGACCGCCAGTCGTTCGGCTGATTCGCCGGCGGCCCTCGACGCCGCCGCCGATGTCCGGTTGCATGTGAGTCCCGGGGGTACTGGCGAGTAGCTTGTTGGTCGCCATGAGCACGCACGACGCTTCCAACGACCAGCAGGCCGACAAGCGCATCCGGCCGTACCAGCTCGCCATCGCGCTGGGCTGCGGCATCGCCCTGTTCACGGTGATCTCCGGCATCGTGCCGATGATCACCGGCTGGCACAACGACAACGAATGGCACCGAGAGGTGTTCGGCAACATTCCCGGCCCGATCAAGGTGGCGTTCTACACCGTGATCCCGCTGGTGCTGGTGTGGGGTTCGTTCGAGTTCGCCAAGCGGATCAAGAACTGGGAGCGCGGTGCGCCCGCCCAGCGCCGCACCACCAAGAAGAACGCCAAGAAGCGCGCCGAGGACTACCGCGCCGGTGTGTACATGCAGACGCTCCTGCGCGACTCGGCT
Source organism: Ilumatobacter sp. (assembly GCA_052032235.1). Taxonomy (GTDB): domain Bacteria; phylum Actinomycetota; class Acidimicrobiia; order Acidimicrobiales; family Ilumatobacteraceae; genus Ilumatobacter. The sequence continues at coordinate 3,545 of JBPEWX010000358.1, forward strand.
GCCGGGCTCATGCACTCGATGATCTACTTCGGCTTCCTGGTGCTGCTCGGCGTCACCACCACGCTCGAGATCGACCACCAGCTCCCCGAGGATCTCAAGTTCCTGCACGGTCGCACCTACCAGGCCTACGCCTTCGTGGGCGACGCCGCCGGCCTCGTCTTCACGGTCGGCGTGATCTGGGCGATCCTGCGCCGCTACGTCCAGAAGCCGTACCGCATCCGCATCAAGTCGAAGATGGACCACGTGCTGGGACTCGGCAGCCTGCTCGTGATCGGCGTCAGCGGATTCGGTGCCGAGATGTTCCGCATCGCCCTCGGCACCGCCCAGGGCGAAGACATGGAGTTCGAGCAGTGGAGCTTCATCGGCTACCCGCTCAGCCAGACCGTCGACGGCATGAGCGTCGGCTCGCTCGAGACGTGGCACCAGGCGTGGTGGATCCTCCACGTCGTCGCGTTCATCGTCTTCCTGGCGATCCTGCCGCTCACGATGCTGCGCCACATGTTCACGTCGCCGCTCAACATGTACCTCCGCGACAAGGACCGCCCGAAGGGCGCCATGAAGCCGATGCCGAACCTGATGGAGACCGAACTCGAGTCGTTCGGTGCCTCGGTCGTCGAGGACTTCACCTGGAAGCAGCTGCTCGACACCGACGCCTGCACCATGTGCGGACGTTGCACGAGCGTCTGCCCGGCGCACGCCACCGGCAAGCCGCTCGACCCGCGCGAGATCGTCCTCAAGACCGGTGAGGTCATGGCGGCGTCCGCCGACGCCAACGTCACCCCGCCGCTCAACACCGACAGCGAGATCACGATCAGCTCGAACAGCCTGTTCGACCGCATCACGCCCGAAGAAGTGTGGAGCTGCACCACCTGCAAGGCGTGCGACGAGGTCTGCCCGGTCAACATCGAGATCCTCGACAAGATCCTCGACATGCGGCGCTACCTGTCGCTGATGGAGTCGAACTTCCCCACCGAGCTGGGCAACGCGTACCGCTCGATGGAGAACCAGATGAACCCGTGGGGCATGAACCAGGGTGAGCGCGCCGATTGGGCCGACGACCTCGGTCACGTGAAGGTCGTCGACCCGGGCGAGCCGTTCGAGGCCGAGTACCTGTACTGGGTCGGCTGCGCCGGCAGCTTCGACGACAAGAACAAGAAGGTCACCCAGTCGATGGCCAAGCTGCTCACCCGTGCGGGCATCGAGGTCGCGATCCTCGGCCCGTCCGAGATGTGCACCGGCGACTCGGCCCGCCGCTCCGGCAACGAGTACCTGTTCCAGATGCTCGCCATGCCGAACATCGAGATGCTCAACGGCATGGGCGTGAAGAAGATCATCACCCAGTGCCCGCACTGCTTCAACACGCTCCTCAACGAGTATCCGCAGCTCGGCGGCAACTACGAGGTCGTCCACCACACCTCGCTGCTCGAGCAGCTGATCGACGAGGGCAAGCTCGACGTGTCGAGCGCCACCCTCGAGGAGCGCATCACGTACCACGACTCGTGCTACCTCGGCCGTCACAACGACATCTACATGTCGCCCCGCAAGGTCGTCGGCTCGATCAAGGGCATCGAGGTCGTCGAGATGGGTCGCAACGGCACGAAGGGCATGTGCTGTGGCGCCGGCGGCGCCCGCATGTGGATGGAGGAGTCGATCGGCACGAAGGTCAACGACGAGCGTGCGCTCGAGGCGATCAGCACCGGAGCGACCCGTGTCGCCACCGCCTGCCCGTTCTGCTACATCATGCTCGACGACGGTGTGAAGGCGGCGGGCAAGGACGACGACGAAGTCAAGGTCGCCGACCTCGCGATCCACGTGCTCGACGCGATCGAGGAGGGTGAGCGTCTCGCCGCCAACCAGGAGGCGCACCTGAACAAGCCGTTCACCGAGCCGGTGCGCGGCATCGCCGCCCACGGCGTCGGCACCCCCGCCGTCGCCGACGAGGTCGGCGAAACCCCCATCGAAGTGCGCGACACCTGACGCGAAAGGGGTCGGATACGTTTCGTCGCGGAACGGCCTCGTGGGGCCGGACCGCTGCCGACGAAACGTATCCGACCCCTTTCGTCGTTGGGTACCGTGGGGGTGTGGTTCCCAATGTGCTCTCGATGGTGTTGGCCGGGGGTGAAGGCAAGCGCCTCGCCCCACTCACTCGGGACCGGGCCAAACCCGCCGTGCCGTTCGGCGGGCACTACCGGCTGATCGACTTCGTCCTCTCGAACCTCGTCAACGGCGGGTTCCGACGGATCGTCGTGCTCACGCAGTACAAGAGCCACAGCCTCGACGTGCACCTGTCGCGCACGTGGACGCTCGCCCACCTGCTCGGCAACTACGTGGTCGGCATCCCGGCGCAGATGCGTCGCGGACCCCACTGGTACTCCGGTTCGGCCGACGCGATCTTCCAGAACCTGAACCTGCTCGACGACGAACGGCCGACCCACGTGCTCGTGTTCGGCGCCGACCACATCTACCGGATGGACCCGCGGCAGATGCTCGAGCAGCATCTCGACACCGGCGCCGGGCTGACGGTCGCCGCGCTCCGAGTGCCGCGCAGCGAGGCCGACCAGTTCGGCGTGATCGACGTCGGCGAGGGCACCAAGATCAAGCAGTTCCTGGAGAAGCCGTCCGATCCGCCCGGACTCCCCGACGCCCCCGATCAGACGCTGGCGTCGATGGGCAACTACCTGTTCGACGCCGACCTGCTGCGCGAACTCGTGAGCAGCGACGCCGCCAGCGAGTCGAGCCGGCACGACATGGGCGGCGACATCGTGCCGGCCGTGGTCGCGGCCGGCGACGCCCACGT
>JBPEWX010000359.1:0-2257 GCA_052032235.1 Ilumatobacter sp.
GTGCCGTCGACGTCGACGATCTCGATCGATCCGCGGCGTTCGGCGAGTCGGCCACGGAGTGCCGTGAGCGTCGTCGACTTGCCGGTGCCGCTCGGCCCGACGACGGCCGTCACCTCGCCCGGTCGGAGATCGAGATCGAGACCGCCGAGCAGGTTCGGTCGCCCGGGCCGATCGACGTCGAGCCCGCGGACCCTGATCGCCTCGATCCGGCCGACCGGGCGGTCGCCGCCGAGCAGCACCGGCCGCTCGAGCACCTCGTCGAGATCCGCTGCCGCATCTCGTCCGGCCTGGGCGGCGTGGAACCCGGCGCCGACGCGGCGGAGCGGGAGGTAGCACTCGGGGGCGAGCAGCAGCACGACCAGACCGTCACGGAGGTCGAAGCCGCCGTTGGCCATGCGGAGGCCGATCTCGACGGCGATGATCGCGACCGACAGGGTCGCGAGGAGTTCGAGCACGAACGCCGACAGGAACGCGATCCGGAGCGTTTTCACCGTCGTGTCCCGGTACTGCTCGGACACCCGCCGCACCTGGTCGGCCTGGGCGCTCGCCCGGCCGAACAGGCGAAGGGTCGGCAGCCCCTCCATGACGTCGAGGAAGTGGCCGCTCAGCCGCTGCAGCATCGCCCACTGGCGCTGTGTCCGCTGCTCGGTCATCAACCCGATCAGGATCATGAAGATCGGGATGAGCGGCACCGTGACGACGACGATGGCGGCCGAGATCCAGTCGACCGACAGGATCCGGAGTCCTGCGGCGAGCGGCACCGCAACGGCGACGAACAGCGCCGGCAGGTAGTCGCGCACGTACGGCTCGAGTTGGTCGATGCCACTCGTCGCCACGGTCGCCTCGCGGGAGGCGAGACCTGAAGCTGCCCGATCGGCGTCGACGGCAGCGTGGTCGACGACGTCGGTGCGAAGGCCATGACGCATCGCGACCATGGTCCGGCCGGCCGAGCGTTCGACCGTCCAGGCCGTCGCTGCCCGCACCAGCGCAATGATGGCAAGGACGACGAACGCCGTCCGGAGGTCGTCGTGGCGGCGTTCGATCGCCAGTCGGCTGACTGCGCGTGCGAGGACCTCGGCTTGCGCGACCGTGACGATCGCGAGCACCGCTGCCGCCACTCCGGCGACGATCAGGTGGCCGACGAGCGCCGGCGACCGTCGAACGAGCCCGAGGTCGATCGGCCCGTTCGAGCGGGACGTCATCGAGGGTCAGTGGGCCGCGGAGGTCGGGATGTGGTGGCGCCCGACCCGCTTGCGGAAGATCCAGTAGGTCCACGCCTGGTACAGCAGGACGACGGGCGTCATCACGAGGGCGACGACCGTCATGACCTTGAGTGTGTAGTCGGCGGAGGAGGCGTTGTCGACCGTGAGGCTGTACGCCGGGTCGATGGTCGACGGGAGCACGTCTGGGTAGAGGCTGCCGAACAGCATGACGATCGCGAACGCGATCGCGGCGCCGGTCCCGACGAACGCCCAGCCGTCTCGACCGGCTTGGCCGGCGACGATCGAGGCGACGAGTCCGACTGCGGCGAGCAGCAACGGGATCCAGGTCCAGCCCTCACCGGTGTCGAGCTGGGTCCACAGCAGGAACGAACCTCCGAGCACGACGGCGACGGCGCCGAGCATCGTGGCGGCCGACTGCGACCGACCCTGGATGTCGCCGGTCGTCTTGAGCGCCAGGAAGTTGGCGCCGTGGAAGGCGCACAGCGCGGCGATCGTGACGCCGCCGAGCAACGAATACGGCGTGATCAGGGTGAAGAGGTTGCCGGTGAAGTTGCCGTCTGCGTCGATCGGGACGCCGTGGACGATGTTGGCGAACGCGACGCCCCACAGGATCGCCGGGACCCACGAGCCGATCGCGATCATCAGGTCCCACGTCGACTTCCACCGCTTCGTGCTGACCTTGCCGCGGTACTCGAACGCCACACCGCGGACGATCAGTGCGATCAGGATGAGGAACAACGCGAGGTAGAAACCCGAGAACAGTGAGGCGTACCAGTTGGGGAAGGCGGCGAACGTGGCGCCGCCGGCGGTGAGGAGCCACACCTCGTTGCCGTCCCAGACCGGGCCGATCGTGTTGATCATCACCCGGCGATCGATCTCGTCGCGCGACAGCGGGTGCAACAGCATGCCGACACCGAAGTCGAAGCCCTCGAGGAAGAAGTAGCCGGTCCAGAGGACGGCGATGATGATGAACCAGAAGTCGGTGAGTTCCATCGTGCTGCTCCTCAGTACGCGAAGGCGAACTGCTCGTCGTC
>JBPEWX010000036.1:0-14011 GCA_052032235.1 Ilumatobacter sp.
CTCACCGAGTCGGTCGAGATCACCAGTCAGAACCACAACTTCGCCGTCGACGCCGACTCCTTCGCCGCGTTGGGCCGCCAGGTGCAGATGACCCACGTCAACCTCAACGACGGGGTCTGCGAGGGCCTCCAGGTGGTGGGCGAGCGCTGCTTCAGCGTGCAGCACCACCCCGAGGCCGGACCGGGGCCGCACGACGCCCGCTACCTCTTCACCCAGTTCGACGAGCTCATGACCGGGAACACGAACGGAAAGGTCTCCGTCTGATGCCGCGCCGCGACGACATCAACAGCATCCTCATCATCGGCTCCGGCCCGATCGTGATCGGTCAGGCGTGCGAGTTCGACTACTCGGGCACGCAGGCGTGCCGTGTGCTGCGCGAGGAGGGCTACCGCGTCATCCTCGTCAACTCGAACCCGGCGACGATCATGACCGACCCGGATTTCGCCGACGCCACCTACGTCGAGCCGATCACGTGGGAGGTGGTCGCGTCGATCATCGAACGCGAACAGCCCGACGCGGTGTTGCCGACGCTCGGCGGCCAGACCGGGCTCAACACCGCCATGGAGCTGTACGAGCGGGGGCTGATCGGTGTGCCCGGCACCCCGGAGATGATCGGTGCCAACGCCGAGGCGATCGCCACGGCGGAAGATCGGGAGCGGTTCAAGGTCGCGATGACCGAGATCGGTCTCGAGTCACCCCGCTCGGCGATCGCCCACGACATGGACCAGGCGCGCCTCGCGATGGACGAGATCGGTCTGCCGATCATGATCCGCCCCGCCTACATCCTCGGTGGTCGCGGCACGGGCATCGCCCACACGGTCGAGCAGTTCGAGAAGATGGCGAAGAACGGTCTCGACGCCAGCCCGATCAGCGAGATCCTCATCGAGGAATCGATCGCCGGGTGGAAGGAGTACGAGCTCGAGGTGATGCGTGACCGCGCCGACAACTGCGTGATCATCTGCTCGATCGAGAACGTCGACCCGATGGGTGTCCACACGGGTGACTCGATCACCGTCGCGCCGCAGCAGACCCTCACCGACGTCGAATACCAGGAGATGCGCGACGCCGCGATCGCGTGCATCCGCCGCGTCGGCGTCGAGACCGGCGGGTCGAACGTCCAGTTCGCCGTCGACCCGGCGACCGGACGTCAGGTCGTGATCGAGATGAACCCGCGCGTGTCACGTTCGTCGGCGCTGGCGTCGAAGGCGACCGGGTTCCCGATCGCCAAGATCGCCGCCAAGCTCGCCGTCGGCTACACCCTCGACGAGATCCCGAACGACATCACCCAGACCGAGACGATGTCGACGCCGGCCAGCTTCGAGCCGACGATCGACTACGTCGTCACGAAGATCCCGCGCTGGGCGTTCGAGAAGCTGCCCGGCACGTCGGGCGTGCTCGGGACCCAGATGCAGTCGGTCGGTGAGGCGATGTCGATCGGGCGCACCTTCCCCGAGTCGCTCCAGAAGGGCCTGCGGTCGCTCGAACAGGGCCGACTCGGCCTGAACTGCGACCCGGTGAGCGAACAGTACGCATCGATCTCGGACGACGATCTCCTGCAGAGCACGGTCACCCCGACGCCCGAACGCATCTTCCACATCGGTGAGCTGCTGCGGCGCGGCGTGTCGATCGAGCGGATCAACGAGACGAACCACTTCGACCCGTGGTTCCTCGACCAGATGTCGATCATCGTCGAGGAACAGGCGGTCCTCGCCGAAACCGGCCTGGACGCCATGACGAAGCGCAGCTTCCGTCGCGCCAAGCGGCTCGGATTCTCCGACGCACAGCTCGCATGGCTGTGGGGGACCGACGAGATGACGGTGCGTTCGGCCCGGGAGGCGCTCGGGGTGATCCCGACCTACAAGACGGTCGACACCTGCGCCGCGGAGTTCGACGCCGAGACGCCGTACCACTACTCGACCTGGGAGGACGAGACCGAGGTCCGGCCGAGCGACCGCCAGAAGGTCGTGATCCTGGGGTCGGGTCCGAACCGGATCGGCCAGGGGATCGAGTTCGACTACTGCTGTGTGCACGCCAGCTTCTCGCTGCGCGACGCCGGGTACGAGACGGTGATGGTCAACTGCAACCCCGAGACCGTGTCGACCGACTACGACACGAGCGACCGCCTCTACTTCGAGCCGCTCACCAAGGAAGACGTGCTCAACGTCATCGCCGCCGAGCAGCCGCACAAGGTGATCGTGTCGCTCGGCGGGCAGACGCCGCTCAAGTTGTCGGGGGAGATCCCGACCGAGCTGGTGGCGGGGACGTCGGCGCAGTCGATCGACGACGCCGAGGACCGCGAGAAGTGGAACGCCCTCTGCGACGAGTTGAACATCCCGCAGCCTCCGGGCGGCACCGCCGTCGACCTCGAACAAGCCCTCGCGATCACCGACGAGATCGGCTTCCCGGTCCTCGTCCGCCCGAGCTACGTGCTCGGCGGGCGGGCGATGCAGATCGTCCACGACCGCAACCACCTGGCGCGGGCGATGGACGAACTCTCCGGGTTCGGCAGCCTCGGCAAGGAAGGCGGCCTGTCGGCCGAACGACCGGTGCTGATCGACCGCTTCCTGGCCAGCGCGACCGAGGTCGACGTCGACGCCATCCGCGACCACACCGGTGAGGTGCTGATCGGCGGCGTGATGGAACACGTCGAGGAAGCCGGCGTGCACTCCGGTGACTCGGCCTGTGCGATCCCGCCCCAGACACTGCCCGACTGGGTGGTCGAGGTGATCAAGGCGTACACGACGGCGATCGCCCACCGGCTCGACGTCCGCGGGCTGATCAACGTCCAGTACGCGGTCGCCGGCACCACGGTCTACGTGATCGAGGCCAACCCGCGCGCCAGCCGCACGGTGCCGTTCGTCGCCAAGGCGAAGGGGCTGCCGCTCGCCAAGATCGCCACCCGGGTCATGCTCGGCGCCACGCTCGCCGAACTGCGCGACGAGGGGTTGCTGCGCGAACCGGTCACCGGTCACGTGGCCGTGAAAGAGGCCGTGCTGCCGTTCAACCGCTTCCCGGAGGTCGACCCGGCGCTCGGACCCGAGATGCGCTCGACCGGCGAGGTGATGGGCATCGACGACACGTTCGGACGGGCCTTCTTCAAGGCCGAACTCGCCGCCGGGAACGGTCTGCCGAGCGACGGCACGGTGTTCCTCTCGCTGAACGACACCGACAAGCCGGCCGGCCTCGTCGTCGCCCGACAACTCCGCGAGCGAGGCCTCGGCCTCGTCGCCACCGAGGGCACCGCCGACTACCTCCGCAAGTTCGGGGTCGAGGTCGACCGGGTGCTCGGCAAGGTCCAGGACGCGACGCCCGACGGCTCGGCCGAGCCGACCGCGGTCGACCTCATCGCCGACGGGACGATCCAGTTCGTGGTGAACACCCCGCGTGGTTCGGTCGGCCGCAGCGACGGCGAACACATCCGCAAGGCGGCGAGCATGCATCGGGTCAGCTACCTCACCACGGTCAGTGCAGCGCTCGCCGCCGCCCAAGGAGTCGACGAGACCCCGTCGTCCCTGCCGGTCAAGAGCCTGCAGGAGTTCCACCAGCGATGATCGTCGACGGCGTCGACCTGTCGGTCTCGATCGGTTCGGTCGAGCTGGAGTCGCCGGTGATGGCGGCATCGGGCACCGCCGGGTACGGCGACGAGTTCGCTCCGTTCTTCGACCTGTCGACGATCGGAGCGGTCGTCACCAAGTCGATCGCCGCCTTCGAGTGGGCCGGCAACCCGGCACCCCGGGTCCACCCGACACCCCAGGGCATGATCAACGCCGTCGGCCTGCAGGGGCCCGGCATCGACGCCTGGCTCACCGACCACCTGCCGGCACTGCTCGACACGGGTGCCACCGTCGTGTGCAGCATCTGGGGTCGAACGGTGGACGACTACCGGCAGGCGGCCGAACGCCTCGCCGACGCCCCCGAGGGTGTCGTCGCCGTCGAGGTCAACCTGTCGTGCCCGAACCTCGAAGGGCGCGGCAGCATCTTCGCCCACGACGCCGACCTGTCGGCCGACGTGGTCGCGGCCACCGCCGGTTGTGGCCGGCCCCGCTGGGCGAAGCTGAGCCCGAACACCGACCGGATCGTCGACGTGGCCCGAGCCGTCGACGGCGCCGGCGCCGAGGCCGTCACGGTGGCGAACACCCTGCTCGGCCTCGTCTACGACCCCGACACCTGGCAGCCCGCACTCGGCAACGGCGGGGGAGGGCTGTCCGGTCGGGCGGTCCACCCGGTCGCCGTTCGCGCCGTGCACGACGTCCACCAGGCGCTGCCCGACCTGGCGATCATCGGTGTCGGCGGCGTGGCGAACGGCTGGGACGCGATCGAGTTCCTGCTCGCCGGCGCGAGCGCCGTGCAGGTCGGCACGGCCAACTTCGCCGACCCGCGGACGTGCCCACGAGTGCGCGACGAGATCGCTGCGACGCTCGCAACTCGCGGTATCCACCGCGTGATCGACGTGCACGCGGTAGTTTGATCGCATGGCAACACCTCCTCAGTTGACTCCGGAGCAGCGGGCTGCGGCCCTTGCGAAGGCCGCCGAGGCACGCGCCGCCCGAGCCGACATCAAGGCCCGCCTCAAGATGGGGTCGATGAGCCTGCAGGAAGCCCTCGACTCGGACGACGAGAACGTCGGCAAGCTGAAGGTTGTCTCGATGCTGGAATCCCTGCCCGGTGTGGGCAAGGTGAAGGCCCGCCGCGTGATGGAAGAGATCGGCATCGCCGACAACCGTCGCGTCCAGGGTCTCGGCGCGCAGCAGCGTGCGGCACTGCTCCAGCAACTTGGCTGACCGTCGGCTCATCATCGTCGTCTCCGGCCCCGGAGGCGTGGGCAAGGGCACGATCGTCGATGCCCTGGTCAAACGCGACCCGGGCCTCTGGCTGAGCCGTTCGTGGACCACGCGTGACCAGCGGCCGGGCGAGGCGGACGACGCCTACGTCTTCACGACCGCAGAGCGGTTCGAGGAGCACATCAGCAACGACGGTTTCCTGGAGTGGACCGAGTTCCTCGGCAACTACTACGGAACGCCGCGCCCCGATCAGCTCGACGACCCTGCCTCGCCCGACATCGTCCTCGAGATCGAAGTCGACGGTGCGCAGCAGGTGAAGCAGCAGTACCCGGAAGCGGTCCTCATCTTCGTGACGCCACCGAGCCGCGACGAACAGGAGCGGCGCCTGCGCGGACGGGGCGACCCGGACGACAAGGTGCACGCCCGTCTCCGCAAGGCCGAGAAGGAAGAGCCGATCGGTCGGTCGATCGCCGATCACATCGTCGTCAACGACGAACTCGACCGGACCCTCGACGAGATGCAGTCGATCATCGCGGTCGAACGGTCTCGGCGCTGCGGCCGGTAAGCTGGCCGACGCTGTTCGAACACCCTCGTACTGGAGTTGATGCATGGCGCAGAGCCACGACACGATGATGAACCCCTCGATCGAGGGCCTGCTCGACCGGGTGGACTCCAAGTTCAGCCTGGTCACGCTGGCCGCTCGTCGGGCGCGCAACATCAACTCGTACTTCAACCAGCTCGGTGAGGGCCTCGGCCACATGGTGCCGCCGCAGGTGTCGTCGACCGCTCGCAAGCCGATCAGCATCGCCTTCGAGGAGATCGCGGCCGACAAGATCGTGCTGACCGACGCTCCCGAGGAGCCCGAGGCGACGCTCGACCTGCCCGAGGGCGACGCCGAACTCGCCGACGGCGACAGCTGACCCATCTCGGTCGACACGGTCATGCTGGCCGGTAAGCGGATCGTTCTCGGCGTCACCGGGGGCATCGCCGCGTACAAGGCCGTCGAAGTGAGCCGTCGCCTCGTCGACGCCGGCGCCCACGTGGTGCCGGTCATGACGAAAGGCGCCGAGCGGTTCCTCGGCCCGACGACGCTGTCGGCGCTCGCCAGCGAACCCGTCAAGACCCGCCTCTGGGACGACCCCGAGACACCGATCCCGCACACCAAGCTCGGCCAGGGCGCCGATCTGATCCTCGTCGCCCCGGCGACCGCCCGGCTGATCGGCGCCTACCGCTCCGGCCTGTCGACCGATCTGCTCACGAACGTGCTGCTCGCCACGCGGGCACCGGTGATGCTGTGCCCCGCCATGCACACCGAGATGTGGGAACACCCCGCCGTCGCCGACAACATCGCCACGCTGCGTTCGTGGGGTGTCCACATCGTCGACCCCGAGAGCGGCCGGCTGGCCGGTGGCGACTCGGGTGCCGGTCGCCTCGCTGCGCCCGAGACCATCGTCGCCGCCGTCGAGCGACTGCTCGGCCCGCGTGATCTCGACGGCGTGCACGTCGTCGTCAGCGCCGGTGGCACCCGCGAGCCGATCGACGCCGTCCGCGTCATCGCGAACCGCTCGTCGGGCAAACAGGGTTACGCCGTCGCTGCCGAAGCAGCAGCACGCGGTGCGTCGGTCACGATCGTGTCGACCGTCGACCGCCCGGCTCCGGTCGGCGCCGCCGTCGAGCGCGTCGAGACCGCCGCCCAGATGCAGTCGGCCATGGAGCGACTCGCCCCGAGCGCCGACGTGGTCGTCATGGCCGCCGCCGTCGCCGACTTCCGCCCCGCTGCCGCGGTCGACCGCAAGATCAAGAAGCACGACGGCGTTCCCGAGATCGTCCTCGAACCGACGCCCGACATCCTCGCCGGGCTCGGCGCGACCAAGCCGGCCGGTCAGGTGCTCGTGGGCTTCGCCGCCGAGACCGACGACATGGCCGCCAACGCGCAGCGCAAGCTCGTCGCCAAGCACCTCGACCTGATCGTCGCCAACGACGTCGGCGCCGACGCGACCGGCTTCCAGCACGACACGAACGCCGTGACGCTGTTCTCGCCCGATCAACCGCCGGTCGAGGTCCCCCTCGCCGACAAGCGGCAGATCGCCGCCGCCGTCATCGACCGGGTGGTCGCCCTCCGACGGGCCGCCACCGACTAGACAATCCAATCGCCGACTACACAGGAGACAACCGTGGCTCAGTGGACCTTTACCTCCGAGAGCGTGACCGAAGGTCACCCCGACAAGATGGCCGACCAGATCAGCGACTCGGTCCTCGACGCGATCCTGGAGAAGGACCCCGACGGTCGCGTCGCCTGCGAGACGATGGTCACGACCGGCCTGTGCGTCATCGCCGGTGAGATCACCACCGACGCGTACGTCGAGATCCCCAAGATCGCTCGTGAGACGATCATCGACATCGGCTACGACGACGCCCGCAAGGGTTTCGACGGCAACACCTGCGGCGTGATCGTGTCGATCGACGAGCAGAGCCCCGACATCGCGCAGGGCGTCGACTCGTCCGAAGAGGTCCGGTCCGGCACCGCCGGCGAGGACGCGCTCGATCTCCAGGGCGCCGGCGACCAGGGCATGATGTTCGGCTACGCCTGCGACGAGACCGACGACCTGATGCCGCTGCCGATCTGGACGGCGCACCGGCTCTCGGAGCGCCTGACCGAGGTCCGCAAGTCGGGTGCGCTCCCGTACCTCCGTCCCGACGGCAAGACCCAGGTCACCTACCGCTACGAGGACGGCAAGCCGGTCGGCGTCGACACCGTGCTCATCTCGACCCAGCACCAGGACGGGATCGACCGCGACTCGGTCATCCGCCCCGACCTGATCGAGCAGGTCATCCGTCCGGTCATCCCCGAGCAGTTCGCCGACGACGACTACACGATCTGGATCAACCCGACCGGGAACTTCGTCATCGGTGGTCCGCACGGCGACTGTGGCCTCACCGGCCGCAAGATCATCGTCGACACCTACGGTGGCATGGGCCGCCACGGCGGCGGCGCCTTCTCGGGCAAGGACCCGTCGAAGGTCGACCGTTCGGCTGCTTACGCATCTCGCTGGGTCGCCAAGCACGTCGTCGCCTCCGGTGCCGCCGAGCGCTGCGAGATCCAGGTCGCCTACGCCATCGGTGTCGCGCACCCGATGTCGATCTTCGTCGAGACGTTCGGCACCGCCAAGGTCGACCCGGCCACGATCGAGTCGGCCGTGCGCGAGGTCTTCGACCTGCGTCCGGGCGCCATCGTCCGCGACCTCGAACTGAAGCAGCCCGGCTACCGTCGCACGGCCGCCTACGGCCACTTCGGCCGATCGGGCTTCAGCTGGGAAGAGGTCTCGCGCCTCGACCAGTTCAAGGCTGCCGTCGGCCTCTGATCGCCGACACGGGGCTCCGGCCGTGATCGCCCGGGTCGTCCCGAACGTCACGGGGCTCGACAAGCGATTCGACTACGCCGTTCCCGACACGATGGTCGTGTCGGTCGGCGATCGCGTGCGCGTCGAACTGCACGGGCGTCGCATCGGCGGCTGGATCGTCGATCTCGATCCGCCCGACGCCCACCTCGACGGGCTGAAGCCGATCGCCAAATGGTCGGGTCGTGGACCCGGCGCGGAGCTCATCGAACTCGCCGACTGGGCGGCGGTCCGATGGGCCGGCCGCCAGCGTCACTTCCTCGGCGCGGCCTCGCCCGATCGCAACGTCGATCGGGTTCCGGCGTCGCGTCGCACGGGCGCCATCGTGGAGCCGCGCTCGCCCGCGTCGACCGGCATCCTCGAGCGCGGCGGTGGTGTCCTGCGGCTGCCACCGACCAGCGACCCGATGCCGGCGGTCCTCAGTGCCGCTGCGATCGGTCCGACGATCGCGATCGTGCCCGCGCTCGACGACGCGATGCTCCTCGCCGCCCGACTGCGACGGTCCGGGCTGTCCGTGGCGCTGGTGCCCGACGACTGGGCGTCGGCCGCCGGCGGGGTCGACGTCGTGGTCGGCAGTCGGACCGCCGCATGGGCGCCGTGTCCGGGGCTCGCCGCCGCCGTCGTCGTCGACGAGCACGACGAAGCCCTGCAGGACGAGGGGTCACCGACGTGGCACGCCCGCGACGTGATGATCGAGCGGTGCCGTCGGGCCGGAGCGCCGCTGCTGCTGGTCTCACCGTGCCCGACCCTGACCGCGCTCGAATGGGGCGAACTCACCCGGCCGCCGCACCAGCGTGAACGCGATGGTTGGCCGATCGTCGACGTGATCGACCGCTCCGACGACGAGCCCTGGAAGCGGTCGCTGGTGACATCGGAACTGATCCGGCACCTGCGCGATCCCGACCGGCGGGTCGTCTGCGTCAGCAACACGACGGGGCGCGCGGCGCTCCTCGCGTGTCGCTCGTGCCGAGAACTCACGCGCTGCGAGCGCTGCGACGCCGCCGTGGTGCAACGCGACGACGGCACGCTGCACTGCCGCCGATGCGGTACCGACCGTCCGCCGGTGTGCAGCAACTGTGGCGCCGGCACGTTCGCCAACCTCCGGCCGGGCATCACCCGGCTGCGGGAGGAGTTGGAGGCCGCCGCGGCCCGACCGGTTGCCACGGTGACCGGCAAGGGCCGGGAGGGGCCGGCCGACGCCGACGTCGTCGTCGGTACCGAAGCGGCACTCCATCGGGTCGACCGCGCCGACACGGTCGCGTTCCTCGACTTCGACCGCGAACTCCTGTCACCGCGCTACCGGTCCGGTGAGCAGGCGATGGCGCTCCTCGTGCGGGCGGCGCGTCTCGCCGGTCCACGAGGACGTGGCGGGCGGGTGCTCGTGCAGACGTTCCTGCCGAACCACGACGTCGTGCAAGCGGCGCTCCTGGCCGACCCTGGACGGATGATCGGGCCCGAGCGATCACGTCGACAGATGCTCGGCCTCCCACCCTTCGGCGCCTACGCCGAGGTGTCGGGCACGGGTGCCGACGAGTTCGTCGCCTCGCTCGAGCCGGTCGACGACGTGATGGTGGTCGGCGCCGACGACGAGTACGTGGCACGAGCGTCGTCGTGGATGACGCTGGGTCGTGTCTTGACGGAGGGTGAACGCCCGCCGGGCAGTCGCCTTCGCATCGCCGTCGATCCGCCACGCTGACCCGCCGGTCGACCGTCCGTGGTCAGAGTCGCGGGAAGCTCCAGCTGCCGTTGCGGATCTCGGCGCGTGGGCGGTACATGCGAACGATGTAGTTCCAGCCGTCGGTGATCGGCAGAGTGTTCGGCTGGGTGCCGTCCCCGCCGAACCGCACCGTGATCGTGCCGTCGGCGTTGCGGACACCCGTGATGTCGTTCACGCTGTACGCATCGATTTCGTTCGGGGCGAAGTAGCCGTCGGCGTCGTACATCGAGATCGACCAGAAACCGTCGACCGGCACCTCGCCCACCGTCAGCTCGTACTCGCCGACGGGAAGGCCGGGGAAGACGCCCTCGTACATCGCCTCCGACGACGGCAGGCCACCCCATCCGGCGGCGGTGCCGAGCAGGTGACGGACGGGATCGACCTCGTCGCGCCGGCCGAACGTGTCGTCGAAATCGCTCATCCCGCTCGCGAGCTGCAAGATCGCGTTCCGGGTCGCGTCGAAGCTCGTCACGTCGTAGTCGGGCGAGACGAACGGGCGCGCCGAGCCCGCCGTGACCGCGAACCGGTCCTGGAGATCGGCGACGGCAGCGAGATCGTCGGGGTCGTTCGGATCCGCCAGGATCCGCACCGACACCAGGACGTGCTCGGTGCCGTGCCGTTCGACGGAGAGCTCATGGGTGCCCGGGTCGTGGAGCACCTCGTTGATGTAGTGGTCGTTGTCCACCACCATCACCGACAGGTACCGATCACCGGCCTCCGGGATCGTCACGGTGGCGCCGTCGGCGAGGTCGACGAGACACATGCTGTACAGCGTGTCGCGGTTCATCCGGATCACCGGCTGCTGATCGATCGGCGTCGGAGCCCGATTGTGGCTCAGGCGGTTGATGCCGCCCGCCTGCGCTTGCAGGGCTGCGAACATCCGGTCGGTCTCGGCCCGAACGAAGTTGTCGACGTTGACGTGCAGACTCATCGCGCGATGGTCCCACGGTCCACGGGATCCACGCCATGGGCGAACGGCCCTCTTACGCTGTCGGCATGGCGGCGACCGGAGCACGCAAGGCACGTTTGGCACGCAAGCGACGGCGCCGGGTCGCGGCGCGCGACAACGATCTGACCGACGCGCAGTGGGCGTCGATCGTCGACCACTGGGCCGGATGCGCGTACTGCGGGGCGACCGACGTCGCGCTCCAGCGCGACACCGTGCAGCCGATCTCCCGCGGCGGTCGCTACACGCTCGACAACGTCGTGCCGGCATGCCGATCCTGCAACGCCAGCAAGTGCAACGACGAGGTGACGGGCTGGCTCCGTCGCAAGAAGCTCGACGAGGGTCGGTTCCTCGTGCGGTACGCCGAGATCAGTGCGGCGTTGTCAGCCGCGCACCGTCCGGAGTAGTCGGAAGCCGGCCTTGCTGGCGATTCGCTCGGTCGCGAAGCCCTGGTCGCCGAGCCAGCGTTGCAGCGAGTCGGCACCCAGGTGTTTCTGGACGACGAGCACCGCATGGCCGTCCGACGCGAGTCGCGGGAGCCAGGTGAGCAGGAGTTCGTGCAGGGCCGCCTTGCCGATGCGGATCGGCGGGTTCGACCAGATCGCCGCGAACTCGACGTCGTCGGCCACGTCGTCCGGGGCTGCGGTCCGGAGGTTGGTCACCCCGTTGCGTTCGGCGTTGGCCGAGGTGAGCGTCAGCGCCCGCTCGTTCGTGTCGACGGCCCAGACCGTGGCCTCGGGCGATCGCTTGGCCAAGGCGAGCGCGATCGGCCCGGCGCCGCAGCCGAGATCGAGCAGCTGCCCGGTGGGTGGGGGAGCCGGGGCCTCTCGGAGCAGCAGCGACGTCCCGGTGTCGAGGTGGCCGTGACTGAACACGCCACGATCGGTCAGCATGCTGAACGCGACGTCGGGCAGGGCGACGTCGACGGTCTCCGTCGACGAGGCGACCTCGGGGTTCTCCGACCAGTAGTGCGACACCGTCGGTAGCATGCCATCCATGGCCTACTCGATCCGCACCTTCGGCGACCCGGTGCTCAAGTCGAAGGCCGCGCCCATCACCGACGTCGACGGCAAACTGGTGCGGCTGGTGGACGACATGTTCACGACGCTGTACGACAGCGGCAACGGCATCGCGCTCGCTGCCCCCCAGATCGGCGTCCAGAAGCAGATCGTGGTCTGGGACCTCGGCGAGGGCGATCAGCAGGTGATCTTCAACCCCGAGATCGTCGAGTCCGACGGCGAATGGGTGTACGACGAAGGTTGTCTGTCGATCCCCGGCCTGTACGTCGAGATGATCCGGCCGAAGACCGTGCTGCTGCGCGGCGTCGACATCAACGGTGAGGTCGTCGAGCGCGAAGCCGACGAGCTCGAGGCCCGGATGTACCAGCACGAACTCGACCACCTGAACGGTGTGCTCATGTTCGACCGGATGACGTCCGACCAGCGCAAGGAAGCGATGGGCGAGTACCGCCGGATCCAGGCGGCGGAGAAGGCCGAGGCGCTCAAGCCGGCCGACTCCCGGTTCCGTCGCCTCCGCCTCAAGTGAGGCTCGTCTACCTCGGCACGCCGCAGATGGCGGTGCCGCCGCTCGAAGCGCTCGTCGAGGCCGGCCACGACGTCGCCCTCGTCGTCACCAATCCGGATCGTCGACGCGGCCGCGGCGGGAAGCTGTCGCCGAGCCCGGTCAAAGCAGCAGCAGAACGGCTCGGGATCCCGGTCGCCCACGCCGTCGACGACCTCCTCGCCGTCCACGCCGAGAAGCCCGTCGATCTCGGCGTCGTCGTGGCGTACGGCAGGCTGATCAAGCCGCACGTGCTCGCCGAACTCGACTTCGTGAACCTGCACTTCTCGTTGCTGCCGCGCTGGCGCGGCGCGGCACCCGTCGAGCGAGCGCTGCTCGAGGGCGACGACGTCACCGGCGTCTGCCTGATGCAGCTCGAAGAAGGGCTCGACACCGGGGGCGTCTACGACCGGGTCGAGGTCCCGATCGGCCCCGACACCACCGCCGACGAACTCCGCCACCGACTGGTCGAGGTCGGCACCCGGCTCCTCGTCGATCGCCTCGCCTCCGGCCTCGGCGAGCCCGAGCCGCAGACGGGCGAGACGACGTACGCCGCCAAGATCGACCCCGCCGAACTCCGCATCGACTGGAGTGCCCCGGTCGAGCAGACGCACCGCCTGATCCGCCTCGGTGGTGCGTGGACGACGTTCCGTGGCGCCCGCTTCAAGATCCACGCGGCGAACATCGTCGACGGCGAACTCGTGCCGGTGACGGTGCAACCCGAAGGCAAGCCGCGCATGGACTACGACGCCTGGCGCAACGGCGCCCGCCCGGCCGACGGCGAGTGGTTCGAGTGAGCGCACCCAGCGCTCGTCGTGTCGCGTTCGATGCGCTCCGCCGGATCGAAGGCGACGGCGCGTACGCCAACATCGTGCTCGGCGCGATGCTCGACCGCTCCGAACTCCACGAGCAGGATCGTCGCTTCGCCACCGATCTCGTCTACGGCACCACTCGGATGCGGCGCGCGTGCGACGCGCTCGTCGACCGGTTCGTCACGAGCCCGCCCGACGCCGCGACCCGTACCCTCCTGCGCCTCGGCGCATATCAGCTCGTGTTCGGCGACGTGGCACCTCATGCGGCCGTGTCGGAAACCGTGGGCCTCGCCCCGCGTCGGACGCGTGGCTTCGTCAACGCCGTGCTGCGCAAGGTGTCGTCGACCGACATGGTGTGGCCGTCCGAAGCCGCGCGGCTGAGCTACCCCGACTGGATCGTCGATCGCCTCACCGACGAACTCGGCCGCGACGATGCGCTCGCCTCGTTGATCCGGATGAACGAGCCGGCCACCGTCAGCGTGCGCGACGACGGCTACGTCCAGGACCCGTCGTCACAGTGGGTCGCAGCGGCCGTCGAGGTCGCCGTGGGGGAGCGGGTGCTCGACACCTGTGCTGCGCCGGGTGGCAAGGCGACGGCCCTGGCCGCGGCCGGAGCGGTCGTCACCGCCGCCGACGTGCGGGCGAACCGGGTGTCGTTGGTGGCTGCGAACGCCGAACGGCTCGGCCTCGACATCGACTGTGTGATCGAGGACGCGACGAATCCGTCGTTCGGCCCCGACTCGTTCGACGCCGTGCTGATCGACGCGCCGTGCAGCGGGCTCGGCGCGCTCTGTCGG
>JBPEWX010000360.1:0-4675 GCA_052032235.1 Ilumatobacter sp.
CGCAAGGTCTCGGATGCCCGACACCCTGCGACGAAACGTATCCGACCCCTAGGAGTCGAAGCCGAGGCCCATGCGGTCGAGGCCCTTCAGCCAGAGGTTGCGCTTGCCGGTCCGGTCCTCGCGATCCATCGACCAGCGGGTGGCCTGGATGCCGACGAACCGGAACGGCTCGGGCGGGAACGGGAGCGGGCGGCTCTGGACGAACTGGGTGCGTGTCGCGATCGAGTTGCGACCGTGGAGCAGGTCGAGCATCACGGAGGCGCCGAACCGTGACGCCGCGACACCGAGACCGGTGTAGCCGAGCGCGTACGACACTCGGCCTCCCATCGCCCGACCCCAGAACACCGAGAACCGGCTCGAGGTGTCGATCACCCCGCCCCACACGTGACTGAACCGGACACCCGCGAGCTGCGGGAACGTCTCGAAGAAGTGCTGGCTGAGCTTGGCCCACGTCTCCGGACGACTCTCGAGTTCGGCCGACACCTTGCCGCCCCAGTAGTAGATGGCGTCGTAGCCGCCCCACAGGATCCGGTTGTCGGCGGTGAGTCGGTAGTAGTGGAACTGGTTGGCCAGATCGGAGAGCCCCTGCCGATGCTCCCACCCGATCGACGCGAGCTGCTCGTCGGTGAGCGGCTCGGTGACCATGCAGTAGTCGTAGACCGGCGCGATGTAGTTGGCGAGACGACGAAGGAGCGGCTTGAAGGCGTTCGTCGCCAGCGCCACCTTGCCGGCGCGGATGGCGCCGAGCGGGGTGGTCACCATGACGCCGATGCCGTCTCGCTTGAGATCGGTCGCCTTGGTGTCCTCGTAGATGCGGACGCCGAGCTGCTCGGCGGTCGCCTTGAGGCCCCAGACCAGCTTGGCCGGGTCGACGATCGCACTGGTCGTCTTGCTCCACAGGCCGCCGGTGTAGATCGGGGAGTGCACCTGCGCCTGCATCGCCTCGGCGTCGAGCCATTCGACGTCGTACCCCCACTCGGTGAGGAGTCGGTACTCGGCGCGGACCTCGTCGAGGTACTCGGTCGGGTGGGTGCTGTTCGCCACCTCGATCACACCGGTGCGTTCGTAGTCGCATTCGATGCCGTACTTCCGGATCGTCGACTCGATGTCGTTCAGGTTGCGCCAGCCGAGTTCTTCGAGGATCTCCACCTCGTCGGGCCAACGCGCCATCGCGTTGCCGACACCGTGGGTGAGCGAGGCGTCCATGAAGCCGCCGTTGCGGCCGCTGGCGGCGCCGCCCACGGTGCCCGCCTCGATGAGGACGACGTCGCGCGACGGGTCGCGTTCTTTGGCGATGATCGCGGTCCACAACCCGGTGTAGCCGCCGCCCACGACGCAGAGGTCGCAGTTCTCGGTGCGGACGAGGGTCGGGTTGCTGTCGGGTTCGTCGGCGCCGTCGTACCAGTAGGGGTACTGGTCGGCGTCGGCGATCGCGTCGAGGTGGCGTTGATCGATCTCGTCGGATGGGAGCGACATGGTTTCACCTGGTCCTTCGGACCGGGAGTGTACGCCGCCCGTGTCGTCCGGGTCGTGCCTGGGACGACACGAACCGTGGTCAGCTGCTGGCTTCGTTCAGCGCCCGCTTGACCAACACCTTGGCCAGGTGGGTGCGGTACTCGACGCTGGCGTTGAGGTCGGCTTGCGGTTCGGCTTCGGCAGCGGCCTGTTCGGCGGCGTCGTCGATCGAGGCGCCGCTCGACAGCGCCGACGACACGCTCGACGCCAGGATCGGCACCGAACCCATGTTGACGAGCGCCACGCCGGAGTCGCCGTTGCGGCGCCATGCCGCGACGCCGACGATCGCCCAGTCCTGGGCACGACGGTTGAACTTCTGGAAGCTCCACCCGGCGCCCTGCATCTTGGGGACGCGGATCTCGGTGAGCATCTCGTCGGGCGCGAGCGCCGACTCGAGGAAGCCCTGGTAGAACTCGGACGCCGCGATCTCACGGGTGCCGCCCGGGCCCTGGGCGACATAGGTGGCGCCGAGTGCCAGCGTCGTCGCCGGCAGATCGGACGCCGGATCGGCGTGGGCGATCGTGCCGCCGAGCGTGCCGCGGTGGCGCACCTGCGGGTCGCCGACGTGGCTCGCTGCGTGGGCGAGGAGCGGCACCTCGCTCCGGACGAGGTCGCTGTTCTCGACGTCCATGTGGCGGGTCAATGCGCCGATGGCGACATGGTCGCCGCCGTCGCGGATGTACGACAGGTCGTTCACCCGACCGATGTCGACGAGCACCGTCGGCTGGGCGAGGCGCAGCTTCATCAGGGGGATGAGGCTGTGGCCGCCGGCGAGGAACTTGGCCTCGTCGCCGTGCTCGCCGATCAGGCTGATCGCTTCCTCGGCCGAACCGGCCCGGACGTACTCGAATGCTGCTGGGATCATGGTTGCGTCTCCTCCGAGCTCGGTGCGGTCACTTGCCGGCGGCCGAGAGGACCGCTTGGACGATGTTGTGATAGCCCGTGCAGCGGCACAGGTTGCCCTCGAGCCCGATGCGGACGTCGTCCTCGCTCGGGCTCGGGTTCTCCTTCAGCAGGCTCGTGGCCGCCATGACCATGCCCGGGGTGCAGTAACCGCACTGGAGCGCGTGGTTGTCCATGAAGGCCTGCTGCATCGGGTGCAGCGTGCCGTCCTCGTCGGCGAGTCCTTCGATCGTGGTGAGCTCGTGGCCGTCGGCCTGGACGGCCAGCACGGTGCAGCTCTTGACCGCTTCACCGTCGAGGTGGACGCTGCACGCCCCGCACGACGACGTGTCGCATCCGATGTTGGTGCCGGTCAGGCCGACGTGCTCGCGGATGTACTGCACGAGCAGTGTGCGCGGCTCGACGTCGCCCGTGTGCGTGACCCCGTTGATGGTGACGCTGATCTCCACTGGGACTCCCCTCGGTCGTGAACGTGGAACAGGTTCGCCGCCGACCGTAGTCGGCGCCCAGACATCATGCACCATCTGTCGTGGTGTGTTCGACACGAGCGTTCCGTGAACGTCCGATATCGGTTCGGTGCGACCCACGTTCCACCCCGCTGACCTGGGGTGACAGCGGTCGCTCATCCGGTACCGGAGTGGGGCGCTCCTGACCGGACGGGGTCGGAAGGTGTACTGTGGTCGGACCCAACGGTGCACGGGCATACGGCCCGTGCCAGAACAGGGGGAGAACAACACCTATGCAGAAATCACGCGTGAAGCGCGTCGGCGCTCTGCTGGTCGGCCTGTCTCTCATCGCAGCAGCGTGTGGCGATGACGACGACGACGAGCCGGTCGAAGACAGCACCCCGGAGGCCGAAGAGCCCGCCGAGGAGCCGTCGGAAGAAGAGACGACCGACACCACCGAAGCCATGGACGACGAGGACATGGACGAGGAGACCACCGAGACCACCGAGGCGATGGACGACGAGTCCGCCGACACGACGGTGGCCGAGGATGACGGCGACGGCGAAGCCGCCGCTGGTTGCGACTCCGACGGTGTGCTCACCATCGGCACGATCCTCCCGGTGACGGGCGACCTCGCGTTCCTCGGACCCCCGGAGATCGCCGGCGCCGAACTCGCCGTCGAGGACATCAACGCCGCAGGTGGCGTGCTGGGTGCCGACGTCGTCCTCGAGCAGGGCGACTCCGGCGACACCACGACCGACACCGCGAACCTCGAAGTCGACCGTCTGCTGGCGGCCGGCGCCGACGCCATCATGGGCGCGGCCTCCTCGGCCGTGTCGAAGACCGTGATCGACAAGATCACCGGTTCGTGCACCATCCAGTTCAGCCCGGCGAACACCTCGCCTGACTTCACGACCTACGACGACAACGGTCTGTACTTCCGTACGGCTCCGTCCGACCTCCTCCAGGGTCGCGTCCTCGCCAACGTCGTGCTCGAAGACGGCGCCGAGACGGCGTCGGTCCTCTACCGTCAGGAGAGCTACGGCATCGGTCTGGCCGAGTCGTTCCAGGAGAACTTCACCGCCAACGGCGGCGTCATCGACGAGTTCCTGGCCTACGCGGTCGACACCGAGAGCTTCGACGCCGAAGTCGACGCCCTCGTCGAGGCCGGTAGCGACGCGATCGTCGTGATCGGCTTCGCCGAGTCGGCGAGCATCCTGACCACGATGAACGAGCGTGGCATCGGCCCGGCCGACGTCGCGGTCTACGGTACGGACGGCAACATCGGCGGTATCGGCGCCGAGCTCGCCGACCCGTCGATCATCGCCGGGATGCGCGGCACGGAGCCGTCGGTCGACCTGACGACGATCTCCGACTTCACCGACCGCCTCGACGCGGCCGGCGACATGGGTGGTGTCTACGCCTACGGTGCGGAGACCTACGACTCGATCATCATCACGGCGCTCGCTGCTGCGGTCGCCGGCACCGATGATCCGTCGGCCATCGCTGCCGAGATCAACGGCGTCACCAAGGACGGCGAGAAGTGCACGACCTTCGCGGACTGCATCGCTCTCGTCGACGCCGGCACCGACATCGACTACGACGGCCTCGGTGGTCCGTACGAGTTCGTCGACGCCGGTGAGCCGGCTGCGGCCAGCTTCCGCATCGCCACCTACGACGGCGAGGCGACCCCGAACAGCGAGCTCGACGAGTACGTCTTCGCCAGCTGATCGGTAACACCTGATCGAGCAGCCCGCTGCTCCGGCTCCGGCCGGAGCAGCGGGCTCTCGTCGTTTTCAGGACCGGACGAG
>JBPEWX010000361.1:0-3283 GCA_052032235.1 Ilumatobacter sp.
CTCTTTCGCCGCTGCCTCGTCGTAGTAGCGCTTCGACGCCCAGATCCGGTAGCTGGTCGAGCGCTCGATGACGGCCTCGCGCCCGTCGGGCGGCGGGGCCAGCAAGGCAGTCATCGCCTCGGGGGTGGCGGCACCGTACTGAGGGTCGCCGACGGTCGACATGATCGACGTGACGCTGAGGAGGCGGTCGGGGTGCTCGATCGCCATCGTCTGGACGATCATGCCGCCCATCGACGCCCCGGCGACGTGCGCCTGATCGATGCCCAGATGATCGAGCAGGCCGATGCCGTCGGCCGCCATGTCGGAGAGCAGATACGGCACGGGCGGGAGCTCGGCGCCCGCCATCGCTGCGCCGATCACGGCGGCAGTGTCCACGTGCTGACCGTCGAGCTTCGTCGAGAGTCCACAATCCCGATTGTCGAAGCGGATGACGTACCGGCCCCGCTCGGCGAGCTGTCGGCAGAAGCCCTCCTGCCAGGCGATCATCTGGGCGGTGAAGCCCATGACCAGCAACAGGGCCGGATCGTCGGGCGAGCCGAAGGTGTCGTACTCGAGCTCGATGCCCGAGTCGAGGTGAGCGCGTGTCATGGCGCCGAGCTTGGCACGCCAGGCACGACGCTGCCGGATCGTGCGGTCAGTCGCCGAGCAGGCGACGCTTCTGGGCGTCGAACTCCTCTTGCGAGAGCGTGCCGCGTTCGAGCATGCCTTCGAGCTTCTCGAGCTGCGTGGCCACATCGCTGCCGCTGTTGCCGCCGCCGTACATGCGGGTGTTGTTCGCCTCACGTTGGGCGTGGATGAGGTTCTGGACCCGGTTGGGGTTCTTGATGTCGGTGAAGCGCTGCTGCCCCGACTCGCCACCCGACTCGATGAGGAGGTCGCCTGCACCCAGCATCCGCTCGAAGACACCCTGGTTCGACGACACGTTGTTGACCCGCTCGAGCGGGATCTCGATGCCGCTCTTGCGAATGACGCCGGACCGGTAGATGACACGGTCGCTGGTGACCACGAAGTTGGTCGTCGACCACGTCGCGTACCGCTTCACGAGCCACCCGAGCGAGACGAGGATGGCGGCGATGCCGATCCACTGCAGGCCGGTTTCGAGCGTCCCGTCGAACGCGACGGTGACGACGATCGCGAAGACGACCGCTGCCGCAACCGCCAGGATCGCTTTGGTGTAGTACCACCAGTGCGGGTGGAGATCGAGCGCAACGGTCTCGTAATCGTTGAGCAGATTCTTGGGGTACGGCATGAGCGCAAACAGTACCGTGAACCGGGTGGACCCCGCAGCGTTGTTGGCCGATCTCGATGCCGACCAGCACCGTGCCGTCACGTGCGAATCATCCCTGGTCGCGGTGATCGCCGGCGCCGGGTCGGGCAAGACCCGCGTCCTCACCCGCCGGGCCGCCTACCGCATCGCCACCGAGACGGCCGACGCCCGCCACACCCTGGTGCTGACCTTCACTCGCGAGGCGGCGGGTGAGCTGCGGCGCCGACTCGCCGCGATGGGCGTCGACGGTCAGGTCACCGCGGGCACGTTCCACTCGATCTCGAACCAGCTCCTCCGTCAGCGCTGGGCCGACCTGGATCAGGCACCTCGGACCGTGGTCGACGATCGGGCACGGATCATCGGCGGTTTGCGGGCCTTCACCGACCACGCCTCGTCGGCCGAGCTGTCGTCGGTGGTCGATGCGATCGGCGTCGCGTCGTCGCGCGGCCTCTCCCCTCGCGCGTACGTCCGGGCCGTCCGCAACAACGAACTCCGCTCGCTGCACGAACCCGAGTTCATCGCCGACGTCCTGGCGGCGTACACCGAAGAGAAGCGGCAGCGGCGCATCGTCGACCTCGACGACCTGATCGCCCTCACGATCGACGCCGCCGAACGCGACGACACGTTCGGCGACGCACTCCGGTGGCGCTTCCGCCACGTTCTCGTCGACGAAGCCCAAGACCTGAACCCCCTCCAGCACCGGTTCCTCGACGTCCTCAGAGCCGGCCGTGACGATCTCTACCTGGTCGGCGACCCGGCACAGGCCATCTATGGCTTCACCGGGTCCGACCCGGCCCTGCTGACCGACGTCGCCGACCGTTTCCCCGGCGTCGAGGTGATCCGACTCCCCGTCAACCACCGATGCACGCCACAAGTCGTCGAGATCGGCAGGGTCGTCCTCACCGGCGCCGAGGTCGACACGACGATCGAATCGGCCCGCGGTGACGGGCCGACGGTGCGGGTGACGGCCCACGCCGACGAGACCGCCGAGGCCGCGGCGGTGGCGGCAGCGATCGGACGCGACGATCCGGATCGGTTGCGGTCGGGTCAGGTCGCCGTACTGGGGCGCACGCACGCCACGCTCGCTCCGGTGCGTGCGGCGTTGCAGGCCGCCGGCCTGCCACTGCGCACTCGGGTCGACGGCGCCGGCACCGAGCTCGGACCACTGCTCGACGAGGCCTATCGTCTCCGCGAGCAAGACGCACTCCGTCGTTGGATCCGCGATCAGCACCTGGCAGCGGAGGGCGACGACGACCCGCGGACGGTCGTGGCGCTCGCCGCCAACGACTTCCTGCGATCGCACCCGACCGGCGACGGCATCGCGTTCCGGGCGTGGGTCTCGTCGACCGATCCGTTCGGAACGGCCCAGCCGGGGGTCGAGTTGCTCACGTTCCACGCCGCGAAGGGTCGCGAGTGGCACACGGTGCACCTGGTCGGGTGCGAGACGAGCCTCGTCCCCCATCGCTCGGCGACGACCGCTGCGCTGAAGGCCGAGGAGTCACGGTTGTTCTACGTCGCCGTGACCCGGGCGACCGACCGGCTCGCGGTGCACTGGGCCGAGCGCCGCAACGGCTATCAACGGCGCCGCACTCCCCTCCTCGACGGGTACGAACCCGGCGAACCCGTGGTGTTGCCGCCACCGCCCGAACTCGTCACCACGCAGCCGTCGCCACGTGAGACCACGCTCGACCGGCTCCGCACGTGGCGAGCCGACGCCGCTCGAGCGAACGGCCTGCTCCCCGACGCGCTGGTGACCGATCATGTGCTGTCGCTGATCGCCACGCACCGCCCGGCGTCACCCGACGAACTCGATCAGCTCACGGGCCTCGGTGCGATCACCAGCCGACGCCTGTTCCACGGCATCGACCGAGCCCTCCAGTCCTCCTGACCGACGAAGGGGGTCGGGCTGGATTCCAGTGGTCATTGCAACACGAGTTGGTCGAAGACCTCTAATGGTGTCAGCCAGTTGTGGCGTTTGCGTGGTCGGGTGTTGAGTTTGTGAGCGACGGCGTCGAG
>JBPEWX010000362.1:0-2891 GCA_052032235.1 Ilumatobacter sp.
CCGACGTCACGAAGAAGATCCTACGCAGGTCCGACGAGAACGCAGGACGAGCGGAGGACGACCATCAATGGCTCTGAGACCGGAGCGGTTTCGTCGAGCGCAAGGCGCGACGAGCCCCGTCGGCCTTTCGGCCGACGGCGGCGAGGCGCAACGCCGCGATCGGCGAAACCGAACGGCCTCAGGCGAGTTTTTTGTATTTGATGCGGTGCGGCTGGTCGGGGTCTTCGCCGAGCACCTTGCGCTTGTAGTCCTCGTACTCGCTGAAGTTGCCCTCGAACCAGCGGACCTGGCTGTCGCCTTCGAACGCGAGCACGTGGGTGGCGATGCGGTCGAGGAACCAGCGGTCGTGGCTGATCACGACGGCGCATCCGGGGAACGATTCGAGGCCGGCCTCGAGCGCGCGCAAGGTGTCGACGTCGAGGTCGTTGGTCGGCTCGTCGAGCAGCAGCACGTTGCCGCCCGACTTGAGCAGCTTGGCGAGGTGGACGCGGTTGCGTTCACCACCGGAGAGCTTGCCGACCGGCTTCTGCTGGTCGGTGCCCTTGAAGTTGAAGCTGGCGCAGTAGGCGCGGCCGTGGATCTCTCGGTTGCCGACCTTCATGTGCTCGACGCCCTCGGTGATCTCCTCGTAGACGGTCTTGTCACCGTCGAGGTGGTCGCGGCTCTGGTCGACGTAGCTGAGCTGCACCGTGTCACCGACCTTGATGTTGCCGGCGTCGGCGGCGACGCCACCGTCGCCACCGGCGGCTTCGACCAGCATGCGGAACAGGGTGGTCTTGCCGGCGCCGTTCGGTCCGATCACGCCGACGATGCCGGCGGGCGGGAGCGTGAACGACAGATCGTCGAACAGCAGCTTGTCACCGAACGCCTTCTTCAGACCGTCGACCTCGATCACCGTGTCGCCGAGGCGCGGGCCGGGCGGGATGGCGATCTCGAGACGCCGATCGGCATCGGTCGACTGTTCGGCTTCCTGCTGCAACTTCTCGTAGGCGGCGAGGCGGGCCTTGCCCTTGGCCTGGCGTGCCTTCGGCGCCATCTGGACCCATTCGAGTTCGCGCTGCAGCGAGCGGCGGCGAGCTTCGTTCGACTTCTCTTCCTGGGCGAGGCGGGCTTCCTTCTGCTCGAGCCACGACGAGTAGTTGCCCTCGAACGGGATGCCGCGGCCGCGGTCGAGTTCGAGGATCCACTGGGCGACGTTGTCGAGGAAGTAGCGGTCGTGGGTGATCGCGACGACGGTGCCGGTGTAGTCCTTGAGGAAGCGTTCGAGCCAGTAGACCGACTCGGCGTCGAGGTGGTTGGTCGGCTCGTCGAGCAGCAGCAGGTCGGGCCGCGAGAGGAGGAGGCGGGCGAGGGCCACACGGCGCTTCTCACCGCCGGACAGCTTGGTGACATCGGCGTCGTCGGGCGGGCAGCGGAGGGCGTCCATCGCGATGTCGACGTTGCGCTCGAGCGACCAGGCGTCGGTGGCGGCGATCTTGTCTTCGAGTTCGGCTTGTCGCTTGCCGATCTTGTCGTAGTCGGCGTCGGGGTCGGCCCACTGGGCCATGACCTCGTTGTACTCGTCGATGATCGACTGGACGGCGGCGACGCCGTCCATCACGTTGCCCTTCACGTCCTTGTTCGGATCGAGTTCCGGTTCCTGGGCCAGATAGCCGACGGTGAAGCCCGGCGTGAGACGTGCCTCGCCCGAGTAGCCGTCGTCGAGACCGGCCATGATCTTGAGCAGCGACGACTTGCCGGCGCCGTTCGAGCCGATGACGCCGATCTTGGCGCCGGGGTAGAACGACAACGAGATGTTCTCGAGCACCGTCCGATCGGGCGGGTAGTGACGAGCGAGCTTGTAACACGTGTAGATGAATTCGTGCGCCATGACGCGCGAGAGGCTACCTGCCGTCCCCTCCGGCCCTCGACGTCAGTCGAGGATCGACCGGAGCTCGGTGAGCAGCGCGAAGCTGGTCTCGTTGCCGACCAGGCCGGCCTGCATCCGATTCATCATGTAGGCCATCGTGACGTGGTGGTCGAGGTCGTTCACGATGATCGATCCGCCCCATCCGCCCCAGTAGCACACTCGACCGCTCGTGATGCCGGCGGCATCGTCGGGGTTGGCCAGGGCGTAGCCGAGACCGAAGCAAACAGGCATGCCGAGCACGAGGTCGACGCCCGACGATTGCACGTCGAAGATTCGCTCGATCGTGTCGGACGACAGCAGCTGCGTACCGGCGGCCTTGCCGCCGTTCGACACGGCCGCCTGGATCGTCGCGACCGAGCGGGCGTTGCCGTGGCCGTTGGCGGCGCCGATCGTGGCGTTTCGCCAGCCGTCGGTGTGGGCGATCGACGCTTCGGGCGCCGGACCGGTGAAGGTCTTGATCATGACGCTCTCCATGTCGATCTCGTCCGGCATGGGCAGCGGGGGCGGGGGAACGACGTTGCTGATGCGGCCCCAGTTGCTCTCCGGTGAGCCGATCGTGAAGTCGGCGTCGAGCGGGCCGGCGATCTCGTCCGCGAAGAACTGCTTGAGGCCGCGGCCGTCGATGCGGCGGATGACCTCGCCGACCAGATGCCCCTGGTTGAGCGCGTGATAGCCCGACGCCGTGCCCGGCTCCCACCACGGTGCCTGGGCCGCCAACATCTCGGTCGCCTTGTCGTCGTCGAGGATGTCGTCGGGCGTGACCGGTTGGGCCCACGCCGACACGCCGCTGGTGTGGCTCATCAGGTGCCGCACCTCGATGTCGGCCTTGCCGTTCGCGCCGAACTCCGGCCAGTAGGTGGCGACCTTCTCGTTCGGGTCGAGTTGCCCCCGATCGATGAGCAACAGCGCCGACAGCGCCGTCATCGTCTTGGTCGTCGACCACACGTTCGTGATGGTGTCCGACTCCCACGGCTGCGTCTGC
>JBPEWX010000363.1:0-2184 GCA_052032235.1 Ilumatobacter sp.
ACGCCGGACTCCTGGAGGTCGCGCACCGCCTTGACGATCTCCTCGGTCACCTGGCGGCAGTCACCGACGATCGGCACGTCGGGCCGCCGGATCTTGCCCTGCTCGGCCGGGTCGATGTCGACGTGGATCACCTTGGCCTCGGGCGCGAACGAGTCGACCTTGCCGGTGATGCGGTCGTCGAACCGTGCCCCGAGCACGATCAACAGATCGCTCTTCTGGAGCGCGGTGGTGGCGGTGGCGGTGCCGTGCATGCCGGGCATGCCCAGGTTGAGTTCGTGCGAGTCGGGCAGGACACCGCGTGCCATCAGGGTCGTCACGACGTGGATGCCGGTGAGGTCGACCAGTTCCCGCAGCGCCTCCGCGGCGCGGGCCTTGAGCATGCCGCCGCCGACGTACAGCACGGGTCGTTCGGCCTGCATGATGAGCTTCGCTGCTTCCTTGATCATCCGGGGATGGCCCTTGGTCGTCGGCCGATAGCCCGGCAGCGACGCGGCGACTTCCTCGTCGGTCGGCCAGTGCCAGGTCATCTCGTTCTGGAGGATGTCCTTCGGCAGATCGACGAGCACCGGGCCGGGCCGCCCGGTCGTGGCGATGTGGAACGCCTGCCGGATCACCATCGGGATGTCGTTCGCGTCGAGGACCAGCTCGTTGTGCTTGGTGCACGACCGCGTGATCCCGACGGTGTCGCACTCCTGGAACGCGTCGAGCCCGATCCCGCCGCTCGCCACCTGACCGGTGATGCACACCATCGGCACGGAGTCCATGTACGCGTCCATGAGCGGCGTGACCATGTTGGTCGCCGCCGGGCCTGACGTCACGACGGCGACACCGGGGCGTCCCGTGACGTGGGCGTAGCCCTCGGCCATGTGGCCGGCGCCCTGCTCGTGGCGCACCAGCACGTGGCGGATCGACGACTCGAGCAGTGGGTCGTAGGCGGGCAGGATGGCGCCGCCGGGGAGCCCGAAGACGGTGTCGACGTTCTCCATCTCGAGCGCCTTGATCAAGGCTTGTGCACCGGTCATCCGGTTCGTGCCGGTCGTCGTGCCGGTCGTCGTGTTGGTCATCGGGATCTCCTGTCGGGAGGGGTGAGAGGTGGTCGGGCCGAAAAAACGAAACGACCTCCCGAGCGGGAGGTCGTGGCGCACGCGGCAGGTGGAGCCGGTGCGCTAGTCGAGAATTACTACGAGGATCGAAAGGGCGCGGGTGCTCGCACGCATGGGGACAGTCAACCACGACTCACCCACGGAACGCAAGTCCCGATATCCGAGACGTGGCGTTCCAGATTCGAGGCGATGGATCTGGCGGTCGCCGAGTGAAATATCATGCGTCCTTCCGGGAGATCTCGACGACGGCGTCACGATCGCGTCACGACGTCGGTCCTTGTACCCGGACGGCCCGACGGCCAGCGCGTCGGGCGAACGGCACATGACCACGAGCAACGAACCACCACGGGCGGGAGACCGGGGCGGCAGTGACCCGCGCTCGGCCGGACGGTGGATCGGCGTCGCCGTCAGTCTCATGGTGCTCGCGATCGTCGGAGCGAGCCTCGCTGCGGTCGTGGCGACGAGTCGGACCAACGTCACCACCGCTGCCGACGAGACGGTGGCGCGCATCGGTGCCCGCACGGCCGATCTCGTGATGTCGCATCTCGATGTCGCCGCAGCCTCCCTCGACCAGATCGACGCGCTCTCGACGAACACACAGCTCGACGAACGGGCGCCCGAGCTCGACCGGACGCTCGCCGCGCAGCTCGTCGCCCACGACCAGTTGTCGGGAGCGTTCGTCGGTTTCCCAGACGGGGATTTCGCGTTCGCGTATCGGGACGACGAGGCGCTGATGGTTCGGCGGATCGATGCCGAGCCGGCACGCCGAGCGGTCGACCAACGCCTCGCGGACGACCTGACCGTCGAGAACGCGTATCCGATCGAGACCGACTACGACCCCCGCGACCGTCCGTGGTACCTCGCCGCGTCCTCGGATGTCCGGGCCGCCTGGACCGATCCGTACGTGTTCTTCCGCTCCGGCGAACCGGGCGTCACCCTGGCGCGGGCGCGCCGTGTCGACGGGTCGATCACGGCGGTCGTCGGCGTCGACATCAGCCTCGCCGAACTGCGGTCGTTCCTCGACGACCTCCCGATCGACGAGGGTGCCGAGGCGTTCCTGATCGCCGGGACGTCGGTCGTC
>JBPEWX010000364.1:0-4361 GCA_052032235.1 Ilumatobacter sp.
CACGACGACTCGAAGGTCGTCAGGTCACCGTCGAGCCACACGACCAGATCACCGTGGCTCGCGAGCAGACTGGCCCACAACACGTTGCCCTTGCCGCGGCCGACCCCGTACCGATCGTGGACGTCTTCGATGTGCACCACGTCGGCGCCGGCGTCGCGCGCCAGCCGGGCCGTGTCGTCGACGCTGCGGTCGTCGATCACGACGAGTTCGTCGACGAGCCCGCCGTCGCCCATCAGCGACGCGCGGATCGTCGTCACGAGTTCGCCGATCGTCTCGGCTTCGTTCTTGCACGGGATGCAGACCGACACCGTGAGCGGCGCGCCGGTCGGTCCGAGCGCGGCGAGCTTGGCCCGTGTGATCGCCTCGACGGACGACGCCCGGAACGTCTGAACGCCGTTCATCGGACCCATTCTGCCGGGTCGTGGTCGCAGTAGCGTCGGTAGGCATGTTCCTGTACGGCGTCGTCAACGCCAGCCCTGACTCGCTCAACGAAGACTCGATCGCCACCGACGCCGCGACGGCGCTGGCCCGCGCCCGTGCGTTGCTCGCCGACGGCGCCGACGGCATCGACCTGGGCGGTCAGGGCAGCACCGACCACGCGACCGTCGTGCCGTGGCAGGCGGAATGGGATCGTCTCGCCGAGATCGTGCCGGCGATCGCATCGCTCGGGGTGCAGCTGAGCATCGACACGTGGCGCCCCGAGGTCGCCCGACGCGCCCTCGACGCCGGTGCCACCGTGATCAACGCCGCCGACGGCATGCAGAGTGACGAGATGTGGCAGGTCGCGGCCGACTTCGACGTCCCGATCGTGGTGCCGTTCCTGTCGGGCCCGAACCCGCGAGAGATGGAGCACGTCCGTGCCGATCCGGTCGTGACGATGCTCGAGTTCTTCGAGGCCCGACTCCGTGACGCCGACCGGTTCGGCGCCCGCGATCGGTGCATCCTCGACCCCGGTACCGGCTTCGCGCCGTCGGAGTGGCCGTGGGAACAGCGCTTCGTCTACCAGCGCGAGGTGTACACGCGTCTCGACGAGTTGCGGACCTTCGGCTTGCCGATCTACATCGCGATGCCGTGGAAGGAGACCGCGCAGCACGACGAACTGCTCGACATCGTCGTGCGACAGCGGCCCGAGTTCGGACGCGTGCATTACCCGGCGAAGGTGCGCCGGTTCGAGGCGGCTGCCGCCGAGATCAGCGACGGAGCTGGCCACGGGGAGTGACCTCGTCGGGCGGCAGGGTGTCTCGCCACCCGTCCGGACAGCGCTCGGGTGCGACCTCTTCGAGCGGTGTGAGCACGAACCGACGCTCGAAGATGCGCGGGTGCGGCACGAGCAGCTCGGGTGACGAGATGGTGACGTCGTCGTAGAACAAGACGTCGAGATCGAGTGTGCGAGGCCCCCAGTGCACGATGCGTTGGCGAGCCGCGTTGGCCTCGATGCGTTGACAGCGACGGAGCAGCGCGAACGGGTCGAGTGCGGTTTCGATCTTGACGACCATGTTCAGGTAGGCGCCCTGTTCGGGGCCGCCGACCGGGGCCGTCTCGAACACCTGCGATTGGGCGACGACCCGGTCGAGCGAGTCGACGGCCAGGCGGAGAAAGCCCTCGCGGTCACCGAGGTTCGAACCGAGGGCGATGATCGCCTCGTGGGCGTGCAGCATCGGGATGTCGACGTCGGAGCGGCGCCGGTGCAGGGTCACGGCGGTGCTCTCGAGCGCGGTCGGCACCGGCGGGCGGAGCTTGGTCACGGTCACGTCGACGGCCTCGACGCGGTCGAAGCGGAGCGTGTTGCGGGCGATCTCGTCGGCGAGACGCTCGAGGAGCACGAACTTGTTGTCGGCCGCCATGGCGGCGATCTCGTCGGCCACGAGGCCGTAGTTGACGGTGTCGTCGAGCTCGTCGGAGATGCCGGCCTCGGTGAGGTCGACGTGGAGGTCGAGATCGACCCGAATCGGTTGCGCCTGCTCTTGTTCGTGGGGCAGTGCGCCGATGACGGTGAGCACGCGCAGGTCCCGGATGTGGATCAGATCCATCGGTGGCCTCTCTGTGGGTTGTGCAGTTCAAGGATACGAGACCGTCGGATATTCCCGGGCATCGGCTCCCTAGGCTCTCTACGGTGCAGAGGACGGAAACGGATGCGAACGTCGACCTGGTCCTGGTTCGCCACGGCCAGAGCGAATGGAACGCCGTCCGTCGCTGGCAGGGCACGGCCGACCCGCCGTTGACCGAACTCGGTCGTGAGCAGGCCGCCGCCCAGGCCGACTGGTTGGCCGAACTCGACGACGCCTGGGCCGGGGTGTGGACGAGCCCGCTCCGGCGTGCGGCGCACACGGCCGGGATCATCGCCGACCGCCTCGGTCTGCCCGCGCCCACCGACGACGTTCGTCTCGAGGAGGCGTACGCCGGTGAATGGGAGGGCATGACGCCGACCGAGATCGAACGTGACTGGCCGGGCTACCTGACCCGGAACGACCGACCACCGTCGTTCGAACCCGATCCGGTGGTGCGCGAACGCGCCTGGGCGGCGCTCGCCGAGATCGCCGACGCCGCCGCCGGACGCGGTTCGGCGCTCGTGGTCACGCATTCGGGCCTGATGCGACGGGTCTCCGAACTCCACGGGTACGGCGAGGTCGCCGTCCCGAACCTCGGCGGCTACCGCCTCGCGACCGTGCGAGACGGCGACGGCTGGCGCGTGACCGATCTGACGGTCTTCGAACCGCTCA
The DNA here is from genome assembly GCA_052032235.1 of Ilumatobacter sp. GTDB lineage: Bacteria > Actinomycetota > Acidimicrobiia > Acidimicrobiales > Ilumatobacteraceae > Ilumatobacter. The sequence goes on from JBPEWX010000364.1 coordinate 2,721, forward strand.
TCGCATCACCGGCCCGCCCACACCGCACCCACGTCGACTGAACGAGCGCTGCGTCGCGGTCAGCCGGTCAGATCGACCACGTCACCGGGGTCGCCGAGCCCGGCACCGTTCTGCTCGTTGAGGTTGTCGCTGATGTTGTCGATGCGGTCGCCGATCCAGTCGAACATGCTCTTCTGGGCGAACACCTGGAACGCGAACCAGGCCGCCGCGAACAGCACGATCAGGATGCCGATCCGTCGGAACCACTTCGTCGCCCTGATCGTGTACTCGCTGATCAGTGGTTGGAAGCTGTTCGCAGCCGAACGGGCCTGGGCGCCGAACATCTGCGCCGCCCGTTCGGCCTCGGCACGGGCCGCCATGCGGACCTGTTCGACCACGGCCTGTGTGTCGACGTTCGGGTTGCCGAGACCCGGATCGTCGGGCACCCAGCGATGGCTCCCCGACGAATGGCCGCTCTTCACCTCGGCCTCGATCGTCTCGACGAAGTTCTCGATCGGACGCATGCGGTAGCGGTCGGACCAGTCGGTTCCCTCCCACCACCGCAGGCGCGAGCCGCCCTCGGGGTCGGGGTACCACCCGGCCTGAGGTGCGTCTTCGATCCGCATCGGTCAGGCCTCGGGTGGGAGATCGACCCGTTCGACCGGGTCGGGGATCGGCAGTCCGTCCTTCGGGCGGACGGCATCGGTCGAGTCGTCGGGGCGGATCGCCTCGGTGATCGCGCTCACGGTGCCGAGCAGGCCCGAGAACTCGGTCGGGATGACCAGCTTCGTGGCCCGGCCGTCGCCGATCCGCTCCAACGCGGCGAGGTACTCGACGGTGAGGACGTTCTTGTCGGCGTTGGCTTCCTTGATGCCGATCAGGCGGGCCTTCGCAGCGTCGCCTTCGCCCTCGCCGACGAACTGCAGACGCAGCTTCTCGGCCTTGGCGCGGAGCTCGATCGCCTGCGCGTCGCCCTGTGCGTCGAGGATCGCCGATTCCTTGCGGCCCTCGGCTGCGAGCACCGCCGACTGCTTCTCGCCGTCGGCACGGGCGATCGCCGCTTCGCGGTAGCCCTGTGCCTCGGTGACGGTGGCTCGGCGGTCGCGCTCGGCGCGCATCTGTGCGTGCATGGCCGAGACGACTTCGGGCGGTGGGTCGATGCGCTGGATCTCGACTCGGACGACCCGCACGCCCCACTTGTCAGTGGCGTCGTCGAGCACTTCGCGCAGCTGGGTGTTGATCGTGTCGCGGGAGGTGAGCGCACGGTCGAGTTCGAGGTCGCCGATCAGGTTGCGGAGGTTGGTCTGGGCGAGCTTCGTGATGGCGGTGAAGAAGTCGGCGACGTTGTAGACGAGGCGCTGTGGGTCGGTCGCCTCGTAGTACACGACGGCGTCGACGCTGACGACCACGTTGTCGGCGGTGATCACTTCCTGCGGCGGCACGTCGACGACCTGTTCGCGCATGTCGATCAGCTGCATCGTCTCGATGAACGGGACGATCAGCTGCAGACCCGGGGTCTTGGTGTCTTTGTACTTGCCGAGGCGTTCGACCAGACCCCGCTGGTACGGACGCACGATCTTCACCGCCGAGGCGACTGCTGCGAGCAGGATGATCGCCAGTGCGATGATGAGGATGACGACGACGGTCATGGAGTGACTCCTT
>JBPEWX010000365.1:0-6912 GCA_052032235.1 Ilumatobacter sp.
GAGGCGCTGAACATCGCCCACGCCGGCGGCGATCAGGCGTGGCCGCACTCCACGTTCTACGCCTTCGATCGAGCGGTCGAGGCGGGCGCCGACGTCCTGGAGATGGACGTCCAGCTCACCGGCGACGGTGTGTTGATCGTCCAGCACGACGACACGGTCGACGGCACCACCGACGGCACCGGGCGCGTCGACTCGTTCACCTTCGACGAGATCACGCAACTCGACGCTGCGTACTGGTACTCGCCCGGCTGCTGGCCGTGTCGCGACCAGGCCGACGACGCGTACGTCCTGCGCGGCGTTCGTACGGGTGCGGTGCCGGCGCCCGACGGTGTCGACCCCGACACGTTGCGGATCGTCTCGTTCGCGGAGCTGGTCGAGCGCTACCCCGACATGCCGCTCGACGTCGAGATCAAGGGCACGGAGGCAGCGGCGGCAGCCACCGCCGATGCTCTCGCCGCAGCGATCGTCGAGTACGACCTCACCGAACACGTCGTGGTGGTCTCATTCGACGATCCGACGGTCGAGTACTTCCGCTCGATCGCGCCCGACGTCGCAGTGTCGCCCGGGGTCGGTGAGATGTCGGCGTGGTTGCTGCAGGGCGCCGATCTCCCACCGGGCACCCGCATCGTCCAGGTGCCGCCGATGTTCGGCGACGTCCCGGTGATCACACCCGAGTTCTGGGACTCGGCTGCTGCGGCCGACGTCGACGTGTGGGTCTGGCCGAACGACTGGCGCACCCAGGAGAACGCCGAGTTCTACGCCGAACTCATCGCCGACGGCGCCGACGGTGTGATCGTCGGGCGGCCCGACCTGTTCCCGAACTGACATCCGAGCGGATTGAACCCCGACGTTCCACGCACTACGTTCGGACCCGTCGACGGGATGGGGGTCCTGCCGACCGAACAACGACATCGAAGGGGGTCACGATGAACGTGCAGTCGATTCTCGGATCGAAGGGCAATGCGGTCGAGACGATCGCGCAGACAGCGACACTGTTCGACGCGGCCCGACAACTCGGTGAACGCAAGATCGGCGCGCTCGTCGTGTCGGGCGACGGCCGTGCCATCGAAGGCATCGTGTCCGAGCGCGACATCGTCCGTGCCACGTCGGGTGGCGGCGCCGAGGCACTCGGCAACTCGGTCGGTTCGGTCATGTCGACCGACGTCATCACCTGTTCGTGTGGCGACGGCGTCGATCAGCTGATGTCGCTCATGACCGACCGACGCATCCGGCATCTGCCGGTCGTCGACGATCACGGCCACCTGGCGGGCATCATCTCGATCGGTGACGTCGTCAAGGCCCGCCTCGCCGAACTCGAACACGAGAACCAGGCCCTCACGCAATACATCTCCGGTCACTGATCGCCGATCCGGCACGAGCACGCCGAACGGATGAACGATGTGCGCACCGGGTGCGCACACGGTTCACGCATTCGGATGGTCGTGTCAGGCGGGGAGCGGTGTCGGGGTGCGGACGGGCGTCGCCGGGAGCGGCTCGAAACGCAGGGTGAGCAGCCAGGTGATCAGCACGAACGTCGCCGACCCCCACATCGCTCCCTCGAATCCGCCCCACAGATAGAGCACACCCGACAGCAGGGTGCCCACGAGGCGGCCGGTCGCGTTCGCCGAGTAGTAGAAGCCGACGTCGAGGGAAACGTCGTCGTCGTGCTTCGAGTAGGCGAGGATCAGATACGAGTGCAGTGACGAGTTGACCGCGAACACGAGGCCGTAGACGATCAGCCCACCGACGACGGTCGCCGTGATCGCGATGTCGAACGTGACGCCGACGGCGATCGCCGCCGTCACGACCAACAGGGCGAACGACCAGACCTTGGCGCCGAGGAGATGGTCGTGACCCAGCACCTTCGGGGCGATCGATTGCACGCCGCCGTACCCGATCGTCCAGATCGCCAGGAACGCGCCGACACCCTCGAACGACCAACCGAGTTGATCGTCGAGGAAGACCGGGAGTGCGACCACGAACCAGATGTCGCGCGAGCCGAACAGGAACAGGCGGGCGATCGACAGCCGGTTGATCGCCGTCGACTTCGACAGGATCGACCGGAGCGGCTGCTTGACTTTCGCCTTGCCGATCTCCGACTTCAGCAACAGCATGATCGCAGCGAGCACGATCACGAGCGCGCCGGCCATCGCGAGCAGCGCCTCGTCGTAGCCGATCCACGACAGCAGGGCGGCGCCGACGAAGAAGCCGACGCCCTTGAGGGCGTTCTTGGAACCGGTGAGGATCGCGACCCACTTGAAGAGTCCGCCCTCGCCGGCCACGAACTTGACGGCGCTCTTCGAACTCATCTTGGTGAGGTCCTTGGCGACGCCGGACAGCGCCTGCAGCCCCATCACGTAGGCGACCGACGCCCACTCCGCCCAGCTCGCGTCCTGGATCGTCAACGCGGTCAGCGCCACGATCTGGAGCGCCAGCCCGGCCATCAGCGTCTTGTTCAGGCCGGTCCGCGAACCGACCCAGCCGCCGACCAGGTTGGTCACGATGCCCATCAGCTCGTAGAGCAGGAACAGGAACGCGAGTTGGACGGGGGAGTAGCCGAGCTCGTGGAAGTGGAGGAGCACCAACATGCGCAGCGCGCCGTCGGTGATGGTGAACGCCCAGTACCCGGCGGTGACGAGGGCGTAGTCGCGCAGATTCACCGTGGTGCCCCCGGCGTCGGATCCGACGGATGTGTCACAGCGATCCGGCGACCTTCGCGGCGAGGTCGGCCATGCGGAACGCGTAGCCGTACTCGTTGTCGTACCAGGCAATGACCTTCACCATCCGGTCGTCGACCACCATCGTCGACGGGGCGTCGACGATCGACGACCGTGTGTCGTTGGTGTAGTCGGCCGACACCAGCGGGCGTTCCTCGTATCCGAGGATGCCGGCGAGCTCGCCCTCGGCAGCCGTCCGGAACAAGCCGTTGATCTCGTCGACCGTCACGTCCCGGCTCATGGTGAACACGGCGTCGGTGATCGACGCGTTCAGGAGCGGCACGCGGACCGCCATGCCGTTCAGCTTGCCGACGAGGTCGGGATAGATCATCGTGATCGCCGTCGCCGATCCGGTCGAGGTCGGGATCAACGAGTTGAGTGCCGATCGGGCCCGACGCAGGTCCTTGTGCGGGGCGTCGACGATGACCTGGGTGTTGGTGACGTCGTGGATCGTCGTGATGGCGCCGCGCTCGATGCCCACCTGCTCGTGGAGCACCTTCACCACCGGAGCGAGGCAGTTCGTGGTGCACGATGCGGCCGTGACGATGTGGTTCGTCGTCGGGTCGTACAGGTCGTCGTTGCAACCCATCACGATGTTGAGGACGCCGTCGCTCTTGACGGGCGCAGCGACGATCACCTTCTTCACGCCCTCGTCGAGGTACGGCTGGAGCACCTCCGTCGTCTTGAACTTGCCGCTCGCCTCCAGCACGATGTCGACCCCGAGGTCGGCCCACGGCACGTCGGTGGGGGTGCTGTGCATCGACACCGTCGCCTGGGTGCCGTCGACCGTGATCGAGCCGTCGTCGTGTTCGACGGTGCCGGCGTAGCGGCCGTGCACGGTGTCGAACTCGAGGAGGTGTGCCGCCGTCGCGGCGTCGGCGCCCGGGTCGTTGACGTGGACGAGTTCGAGTTCGGGGTGGGTGGCCAGACCGCGGACGGCGAGACGTCCGATGCGACCGAAACCGTTGATGCCGATGCGGGTCATCGTTGCTCCTGGGGATCGTTGGTGGGGGTGGTGATCGTGGTGATGCGGCGACGGATGAGGTCGAGCGCTTCGTCGAATGCGGCGTCGGTGCCGTCGATCGCCGGATCGGGGATCGACCAGTGCCACGCCGGGACCGAGGGCAGTTGCTCGTGGGCGAGGTCGCACACCGTGACGACCTGCACGTCGGCGGGCACGACGCCGAGGCGTCGGGGACGACCGTCGCCGAGGTCGAGTCCGGCGCGCTCGGCTGCGGCAACGGCGCCGGGGTGGACGGCGTCGGCAGGCGCGGTGCCGGCGGACGAGGCGTCGCCGCCGCGGTCGGCACGCCACGCGGCGGCGGCGAGTTGCGAACGTGCGGAGTTCTGGGTGCAGACGAACAGCATCGGCGTCGACGCGTCGACCGGTGCCGCACCGAGGCGGAGGTCGAGCCGGTCCGGGCGCAACCGCACGTACCGGCGGCGTCGATCACCGCTCGACGCGATGCGTTCGATCAGCCCGGCGTGCTCGAGCGCATCGAGATGGAACGCCAGCAGGCTCGGCGCCACGCCCAGCCGGTCGCTCAACTCCTTGGGGGAGCGGTCGCTGCGCTGCAGCTCGTCGACGACGGCGACCCGGGCGGGTTCGCCGAGCGCCGCATGTACGGCGGCGCGCCGTTCGGCGTCTGCAGAGATCGCGGTCACGGCGGCGACGCTACGCCCGCCGATCAGATCGTTCAACCGTCATTGAACGATGTTCACCCAGGGTTCACCTGGCCTGAACCCATCCGTGGCGCTCGACCAGACCCGCGCTGAACGGCGATTGAATTCCGGATGCACCCAGGTGGTTCCCGCATCGTGGGCGCTACACTCGAACATCGTGTTTCCGGCCGGACTGCGGTTCGGTCGGTTCCTGTTCCTTGAGAGTTCTAACCCCGAAAGACGGAAGTGATCTGACGATGGCCAAGCGTGAGTTCCCCCTCGAGCGCACCCGCAACATCGGCATCATGGCGCACATCGATGCCGGCAAGACGACCACCACGGAGCGCATCCTCTACTACACGGGGAAGAGCTACAAGATCGGTGAGGTGCACGACGGCGCCGCGACCATGGACCACATGGCGCAGGAGCAGGAGCGTGGCATCACCATCACGTCGGCCGCGACGACCTGCGTGTGGAACAACCACCGCATCAACATCATCGACACGCCGGGCCACGTCGACTTCACCATCGAGGTGGAGCGTTCGCTGCGCGTGCTCGACGGTGCCGTGACCGTGTTCGACTCCGTCGCCGGCGTCGAGCCCCAGACCGAGCAGGTCTGGCGTCAGGCCAACAAGTACAAGGTGCCCCGGTTCTGCTTCGTCAACAAGATGGACCGCATCGGCGCCAACTTCTACCGCACGGTCGACATGGTGCGCGACCGCCTCGAGGCGAACCCGCTCGTCGTCCAGTTGCCCATCGGCGCCGGCGGCCAGGAAGTCGACACGCCGTTCATCGGCCTGGTCGACCTCGTGCGCATGAAGGCGCTCGTGTGGCGTGACACCGACGAGAGCGACCTCGGCGCGAAGTACGAGATCGAAGACATCCCCGCCGACATGGTCGATCAGGCCAACCAGTACCGCGAAGAGATGATGGAGACCCTCGCCACCGAGGACGAGGAGCTCATGGAGAAGTACCTCGGCGGCGAAGAGATCACCGAGGACGAGATCAAGGCGGCGATCCGCAAGGGCACGCTCGAGCACTCGTTCGTGCCGATCCTGTGCGGCTCGGCGTTCAAGAACAAGGGCGTCCAGCCGATGCTCGACGCCGTCATCGACTTCCTGCCCGGCCCGCTCGACGTGCCGCCGATCAAGGGCACGAACATGCGCGGCGACGAGGAGATCACCCGCGACGCCAACGACCCGAGCTTCTCGGCGCTGGCGTTCAAGATCGTCGCCGACCCGTTCGGCAAGTTGACCTACTTCCGGGTGTACTCGGGCGAGATCAACAAGGGCGAAGAGGTCTACAACTCGACCAAGGAGAAGCGCGAGCGTCTCGGCCGCATCCTCCTGATGCACGCCAACAACCGCGAAGACCTCGACGTCGCCATGGCCGGCGACATCGTCGCCGGGCTCGGCTTCAAGGACACCACCACCGGTGACACCCTGTGCGACCGCGACAACGCCGTGATCCTCGAGCGGATGGAGTTCCCCGAGCCGGTCATCCACGTCGCCATCGAGCCGAAGACCAAGTCCGACCAGGACAAGCTCGGCAAGGCGATGAAGGCGCTGTCCGACGAGGACCCGACCTTCCGCATCCGCACCGACCACGACACCGGCCAGACCGTCATCTCGGGCATGGGCGAGCTGCACCTCGAGGTGCTCGTCGACCGCATGCAGCGCGAGTACAACGTCGAGGCGACGATCGGCAAGCCGCAGGTGGCCTACCGCGAGACCGTCACCAAGACCGTCGACAGCTACGAGTACCGCCACGTCAAGCAGTCGGGTGGCTCGGGCCAGTTCGCGGTCATCAAGCTCCGCGTCGAGCCGAACCCGGGTGCGGGCTTCGAGTTCGCCGACGAGATCACCGGTGGCCGCGTGCCCCGTGAGTACATCAACCCGACCGGTCAGGGCGTCGAGGCCGGCCTCGAGTCCGGCGTGCTCGCCGGCTTCCCGATGGTCGACGTCAAGGTCACCCTGGTCGACGGTCAGTACCACGACGTCGACTCGTCGGAAATGGCCTTCAAGATCGCCGGCCAGGCCGGTATCAAGGAAGCGGCGGCCAAGGCCGGCGCCGTCCTCATGGAGCCGATCATGCAGGTCGAGGTCGTCACCCCCGAGGAGTACCTCGGCGACGTCGTCGGCGACCTCAACCGCCGCCGCGGTCAGGTCGAGGGCATGGAAGCCTCCGGCAACACCCAGACGGTGCGCGCCAAGGTGCCGCTGTCGGAGATGTTCGGTTACTCGACCGACCTCCGCTCGGCGACCCAGGGCCGTGCCAACTACACGATGCTGTTCGGCCAGTACGAGCAGGTCCCCACGAACGTCCAGGACGAGATCGTCAAGCGCGTGCGCGGCGAGTGATCGTCCCCCGAACCCACTAGATCCCGAAGAAAGTCACAGAGGAAGAACGAAGATGAGCAAGGCGAAGTTCGAGCGCAACAAGCCGCACGTGAACATTGGCACGATGGGTCACATCGACCATGGGAAGACGACGTTGACGGCGGCGATTTCGAAGACGTTGTCGGATCGTGGTT
>JBPEWX010000366.1:0-1802 GCA_052032235.1 Ilumatobacter sp.
CCTCCGCTTCGAGCTGAGTCTGCAAGAAGAGGCCCCGAACGCGACGGCCATCGCGTTCACCGACGACCTCTCGGCCGTCGTGGCGGGGTTGACGGCGACGAGCGTCGACGCCAACTCGTGCACGGGCAGCACCGTCGACATCTCGACGCCCGACCTCATCGACGTGTCGGGCGCATCGCTCGGTGCCGGGGCGACGTGCACCATCGACGTCACCCTCGCCGTCGACGCCGGGGTCGCTCCCGGTTCGTACCCGAACACCACGTCGTCCGTCGCCGCGACGGTCGACGGCATCGCGACGACGTCGAGCCCGGCCACCGACGACCTCACCGTCACGGCGCTGACGTTCACGAAGGAGTTCGTCGGTGATCCGGTCGTCGCCGGCGGCACCGTCATCCTCCGGTTCGACGTCGAGAACTCGTCACCGTCCGACGCCGCGACCGGCATCTCGTTCACCGACGACCTCGCAGCGGTGCTCCCCGGCACCCCCGATCTCACCGCCACCCTGCCTCCGGCGACGAACACCTGCGGCGGCACGATGACCGGCCCGACGTTGCTCTCGTTCTCGGGCGGAGCGGTGGCAGCCGAGTCGACGTGCACCATCGAGGTCGAGATCCTCGTCCCGGCGGGCACGGCCGACGACACCTACCGGAACACGACGAGTTCGCTCACCGCCGATCAGGGGGGCGCCGTCGTCGTCCAGCCCGCTTCCGACGACCTCGTCGTGCGGAGCGAGTTGCTGCAGCTGACCAAGGAGTTCACGGACGACCCGGTCAACCCGGGTGACGCCGTGACGCTGGAGTTCGACCTCACCAACCTCGATGCGACACAGCCGGTCGCCGCCGTTGCGTTCACGGATGATCTCGCTGCGACGCTGGCCGGGTTGACGTTCGACAGCATCGTTTCGAACGACTGCGGCGGCACCGTCGGTGGTGCCGGCACGGGCCTGATCTCCGTGTCGGGTGCCGCACTCGTCGCCGACGGCTCGTGCACGATCGTCGTGTCCCTCACCGTCCCGGGCGGCGCCGCCGAGTCCTCGTACACCAACACGACCAGTGCGGTGAGCGGCACCGTCGATGGCCTCGCCGTGTTCGGCGCCGCCGCGAGCGACGATCTCGTCGTCACCGACGTCGACGCCACGCTGACGAAGTCGTTCGACGGGCCCACCATCCCCGGGGGCACCGCGACACTGACGTTCACGCTGACCAACAACGGCACCGACGAGGTCGGCGACCTGTCGTTCACCGACGACCTCGACGCCGTCCTGTCCGGCCTGGTTGCGACCGACACGCCGGTCGCCGGTGTCTGCGGCGATCGGAGCAGCATCTCGGGGACCAGCGTGTTGACGTTCTCGGGCGGCCCGCTGGCCGGCTCGGGCGACACGTGCTCGTTCTCCGTCGAGGTCGCCGTCCCGACGACGGCGACGCCCGGCACGTACACCAACACGACGAGTTCGTTGTTCCGCCTCGGTACGCCGATCGCGGGACCGGCGACCGACGACCTCGTCATCGAACCGGCGGCCGACGTCTCCGTCACCAAGACGGACGGATCGACGACGGCGGTGCCCGGCGAGACCAGCGTGTACACGATCATCGTGGCGAACGCCGGCCCCTCGGCCGACCCCGCCGTCACCGTCACCGACGCGTTCCCGGCTGCGCTGACCTGCGCTTCCACCTCGGTCGCCACCGGCGGCGCCACCGGGAACTCCGCCGGCGGCTCCGGCGACATCGACGACACGCTCTCGATGCCGGCAGGTTCGACCGTCACGTACACGGCGACCTGTGACATCGACCCGGCCGCAACCG
>JBPEWX010000367.1:0-2299 GCA_052032235.1 Ilumatobacter sp.
GCCATCACCGGGTCGGGTGTCGGAGGTGACGCCGACCAACGACCTTCGGGTCAGGTGTCGCAGGTGACGCCGAGGAACGAGGCGTTACCGGAGATCACCTGACCCAGGGACGGTGCGCGAACCCGAGCGCCCGAGCCGCCGGGGCGAACGACAGCACCCCGGGTCAGGTGACCGACGGTAACGGGCTCGGCTGGCGCCTCGCCCGTCACCTCTGGCACCTGACCCGACCCGGACCGACCCAACCGGGTGGCATGCTGGCGGGTGTCGGGGGTGACATGACGGATGTGAGTGGGCTCTTCGACGCCGAGTACGGGCGTCTCGTGCGGTCGCTCGGCGTCGCGTTCGACCCGGTCGACGCCGCCGACGCGGTCCAGGAGGCGTTCATCCGGGCCGATCGGCAGTGGGCCGAGGTGTCGCGCTACGACGACCCGGCCGGCTGGGTCCGACGGGTGGCGGTCAACCGCCTCCTGAACGGACAGCGCAACCGGCGTCGACGACGCGAGATCCTCGCCACGATCAAGCCGGTCCCCGACGCCGACCTCACCGCCGATCTGCTCGACCTCCGACGTGCCGTCGCCGCACTCCCCGACCGGATGCGAGCCGCGGTGTGTCTGCACTACCTGGCCGACCTGCCGGTCGACGAGGTCGCGGCGACGCTCGAGGTCAGCCCCGGCACGGTGAAGTCGAACCTGCACGACGCACGCACCCGTCTCCGTTCCCTGATGGAGGTGTCCGATGCCTGAGACCGACTTCGCCCAGCAGCTCGCCCGCCTCGCCCCCGAGGTCGACGAAGCCGCCGCCAAGGACGTGTTCGAACGCCACCGGCAACCGTCGGGTACACCGCGCTGGCTCCTCCCCGCTGCCGTCGTCGTCCTGATCGTGGTCGGCGTCACCGGCCTCGTCCTGATGCGGGGCGACGACGCCACCGCCCCGGTGAGCCCGGTCGACGACGCGCTGCGACCGAACGAGGGCGAGACGCTGATCGCCGACGAGGCGTACTTCGACGTGGCCACCGTCGCCGAGACCACGGTCGGGTTCGGCAACGCCGCGCTCGTCGGCGCGACGGACGAACTCGAATCGCTGTGGGCCGACTGGAACCCCGGCGTCGAGCAGCCCGACGTCGCCTTCGCAGAGGCAGTCGCCCTCGTCATGACCCGGCCCGACGACGCGTGCGCCGACGTCGTCACCCGGTTCGAGGTGACCGACCGGGACGGCGTCAGCACATGGACACCGGTGTTCGAGGAGCGAGCCGACGCCTGCGCAAACCCGCTGCTGTCGTGGCTGTACGTCGTCGCGATCGACCGGGCGGCACTGGGCGACCGCGCCGACATCGTCGTGCCCGCCGCGGAGCTGTACGACGTGCCCGAGCAGACGATCGAGTACACGGCACCGGAGGGAGCGCCGCACGGGACTGCCGAGACCGCCACCGTCACCGTGACGCCGACCGACGTGGTCGTGCCGCTGCCGCCCGAGGGCGAGCCAGAACTGCACAACACCGCCGCCGGCATGTTCTACGTCGTCAACCACGGCGACGGCGACGTGTCGATCGTCCCGGCCGTTCGCGACCGACCGGTCGACGACGACCTGGGCGTCACGATGCTGCAGAGCTTCGTCGTCCCGTCGGAGTCGGGCGGATCGTTCTTCTCGGACGGCAACGTGTGGGACGCGTGGGGCCGGGCGGCGACGCTCGGCCGGACCGACGATCTGACCGGCTATGCGGCCCGGGTCGACGGTGACGAGGTCACGGTTCTGTACTCCGACCAGACCCAGGTCGAGGGCGACCCCGACGTCCCGGACGGCGAGGAGTACCCGCTCCCGCCCCGGCCGCCGTTCGAGGCGATCACGCCGGAGCAGTTCATCACGCTGTCGTCGTCCGGGCCGATCTGGCGCCTGTTCGACGCCGAGCTGGTCGTCGAGAACGGCGTCGGCCGCATCTGCGACGTCGACATGTCGCTCCCCGTCGACCAGCTCCAGGGCTGCGACGAGTCCGGCATCGTGATCGACACCAACGTCACCTCGTCCGATCCCGACATCGCCACGTGGTTCGAAGCGCCGGTCCTCGCCTTCCAAGATCCGATCCGAGGCTTCACGAACGTCATCCCGCTCGCCGGATACAGCAGCCGAAACGAGCGGCTCGGCATCGACACCGGCGACGCCTTCGTGACGAGTATCCGGATCGAATGCGGCGGTCCCGACGGATCACTCGTCATGGCGAACGTCGGTCTCGAGATGCCCGAGCGAGCGACACGAACCCTCGCGGTCGTCGAAGACGGCCAGGAGCTCGGCAACGGCACCACCA
>JBPEWX010000368.1:0-2051 GCA_052032235.1 Ilumatobacter sp.
GAGGTGCGGCGCTGCGCGGTGCACACGACCGTCGGCGACGCGTTCGACGTGCTGACCGCGTTGGCCAAGCGGGACGAGCGGTTCGACCTCGTGATCGTCGACCCGCCCTCGTTCGCCTCCAACCAAGCCGCCGTCGAACGGGCGCTCGCCGCCTACGCCCGCCTCACCCGCCTGGCGCTCGCGGTGACCAAGCGCGGCGGCACGCTGGTGCAGGCCTCGTGTTCGAGTCGGGTCACCACCGACGACTTCGTGCAGACGGTGCTCGACGCCGCCGCGTCGGCGCACCGCGAGGTGCACCTGACGCGTCGGACGGAGCACGCCGTCGACCACCCGATCGGCTTCGAGTTCGGCGCCTACCTGAAAGCGGTCTACCTCCGCGTCGACCGCTGATGGAGACGTGCGGGGGCGTCGCGAAACCCCGCCGACGCAACACCGCCGCACTGATTATCTTGCCGCTCCATGGTGGGATACACACACGCACACGACCGTCGATTCCGGCCGTCGTCCAGAGCGCTGCTCGGCGCCTTCCTCGCAGCGTCGATCGTCCTCGGCGCCTGCTCATCCGACGGTTCGACCGACCTCGACGACCGTGGCGACCCGGTGGCCGACGTCACGACGACGGCTGCGGCGTCGGCGCCCGAGACGCCGTCGTCCACGGCACCGGCGCCGTCCGACGAGGACGTCGCGAGCGCTGCGCTGCTGACCATCGGCGACTTTCCTGCCGGCTGGACGGAGCAGCCGGTCGACGACGACACCGAGGCGTCGCGTGCGGTCAGCCGTCAGATGGCTGCGTGCACCGGTCGGACGGCGGAGACCATCGTCGACGTCGGCGGACCGACCGCCGAATCGCCCGAGTTCGCTGCGGCCGACCTGCCGCACACGGTCGAGCACGCCGTCGGTGTCGCCGCCAGTGCGGCGGAGGCGTCTGCGGCAATGGACGCATTCGGCGGCCCCGACGTGGTCGAGTGCGTGCAGGACGTGTACCGCTCGAGCTTCGCCGAACTGATCGAGAATCCGCCGACGCCCGAGGCGTCGCTCCCGGCCGGCACCGTGGTCGGTGAGGTCGCGGTCGAGCGACTCGAGATCAGCGGGTTCGGCGACGACGTCGACGGCGTGCGCATGACGATCCCGATTTCGTCCGACACGTTCGACGTCGTGCTGATCGCCGACATGGCGATCGTGCGCGTCGACCGCGTGGTCTCGGCGGTGATGTTCACGTCGCAGGGGCAGCCCTATCCGGCGTCCGACCGCGACCTCGTACTCTCGACCGCAGTCGAGCGGGCCACGACGGCGGCGTCGTGACGCTGTCGGGTCAGGTGTCCGACTGGTAGCCGGCGAGGCCTTCGGGGACGAAGAACTTCCGGATCAGCGGTTCGTAGTGATCGAGCGTCGGGCTCGTGTAGTCGGGGTCGAACGCCGTCTGGTCGTACTTGGCGCAGAACTCCTCCGTGTACTCGTAGTACGGGCTGTCGGCGTACTTGTCGCGCGTGTTGCGGTCCATGCCGATGTGGTGCCAGAAGTAGTAGCCCTGGAAGATGCCGTGGTGCTCGACCATCCAGTGATTGGCCTCGGACACGAACGGCTTGACGATGCCGGCGGCGACGGCGGGATGGTTGTACGGCGCGAGCGTGTCGCCGATGTCGTGCAGGAGCGCGCACAGCACGTACTCCTCGTCGCGCCCGTCCTCCTCGGCGCGAGCCGCGGTCTGGAGCGAGTGCTCGAGACGCGAGACCGGGAAGCCGCCGTGGTCGCGTTCGAGCATCCGGAGCTGGGTGATGACGTTCTCGCCCGCCATGGCCTGTGTCACCGGGAGCTGCGAGGCGATCAGCTGCCAGTCGTCGGCCGTCGACCCTTCGAAGCTGGTGAACGTGGCGCGGGGAGCGGCCTCGGCCGCCTGGTGCAAGGTGTCGCTCATGTCCCGAGCGTACGCCACGCCTGATCCGGCTGTCGGACCGGCCCCGACCCGACGAACGGTGTCGAGAAAAGGGGGGGGGGGGGGGGGGGGGGGGGGGGGGGGGGGGGGGGGGGGGGGGGGGAAAGAGAGGAGACCC
>JBPEWX010000369.1:0-6679 GCA_052032235.1 Ilumatobacter sp.
TCCGGCCGTTGCGTCGTCGGTTGGGGTCTGACCTCATCCGACTGGACGGACATCAAGCGACGTGGCTAGAGGAGCGACTGGTAGATGTCGATGGTCTTGCGGGCGGCGGCGTCCCAACCGAACTGCTCGACGGCTCTGGTACGACCGGCCTTGCCCATTGCGTCGGCGCGGGCCGGGTCGAGGATCACGGCGTCGATCGCCTCGGCGAGGTGGCGTTCGAAGCCGTCGGCGTCGTCGGCGTCGTAGTGGACGAGGGTGCCCGTCTCGCCGTCGGCCACCACCTCGGGGATGCCACCGACGTCGCTGGCGACGACCGCCGTCTCGCACGCCATCGCCTCGAGGTTGACGATGCCGAGCGGTTCGTAGACCGACGGGCACACGAAGACGGTGCCGTGGGTCAGCACCTGGCGGACTTCGTCGCGCGGCAGCATCTCCGACACGACGAACACGCCGTCGCGAGCCGCCCGCAGATCGGCGATCGCCGCGTCGGTCTCGGCCTTCAGCTCGGGCGTGTCGGCGGCGCCGGCGAGGAGCACCAGCTGCGCCGACTCGTCGAGTTGGAGCGCGGCGCGCAGCAGGTGCGGCACTCCCTTCTGGCGGGTGATGCGACCGACGAACACGACGGACGGGCGGTCGAGATCGACGCCGAGCCGTTCGAGCACGGCGGTGTCGGGGTCGGGTCGGTAGAACTCGGTGTCGATGCCGTTGTGCACCACGTGCACCTTCGCGTCGTCGAGTTGCGGGTACGACGCCATGACGTCGCGTTTCGATCCGTGACTGACGGCGATCACGGCGTCGGCTGCCTCGTAGGCGGTCTGTTCTGCCCACGAGCTGACGGCGTAGCCGCCGCCCAACTGCTCGGCCTTCCACGGCCGCTGCGGTTCGAGCGAGTGCGAGGTGACGACGTGGGGGATGTCGTGCAACAGCTTCGACCAGTGACCGCCCATGTTGGCGTACCAGGTGTGGGAGTGGACGATGTCGCAGCCGGCGGTCCGGTCGGCCATGCCGAGGTCGGCAGCCAGCGTGCGCAACGCGGCGTTGGCGTCGGCGAGGAAGGGTTCGTGCTCCGAGTGGGCGGTGGCGCCGTCGCGCGGTTCGCCCATGCAGTGGACGTCGACGTCGACGAGCTTCGTCAGCTCACGGACCAGGAAGTCGACGTGCACCCCCGCTCCCCCGTAGACGTCCGGCGGATACTCCCGAGTCAAGATCCCAACGCGCACACCGACACCGTAGACCCCGGACGAACGGGGTCGGATACGTTTCGTCGCAGATCCCGGACGTGAGCGGTCGTGGGTCGACGAAACGTATCCGACCCCCTTCGTCGTCAGATGCGGCCGGCTTCTCGCACTCGGCGGAGGAACTGGGCGGTGCGTTCGTGTTCGGGGGAACCGAAGAGGTCGTTCGGCGCGGCGTCTTCGAGGACGCGGCCTTCGTGGAGGAAGCAGACCCGGTCGGCGACGTCGCGGGCGAAGCCCATCTCGTGGGTGGCGAGCAGCATCGTCATGCCGCGACCGGCGAGTTCGCGGATGACGCCGAGCACCTCGCCGACCAGTTCGGGGTCGAGCGCCGACGTCACCTCGTCGAGCAGCAGGATCTCGGGGTCGGCCATCAGGGCACGCACGATCGCGGCGCGCTGGTTCTGGCCACCGGAGATGCGGTTCGGGTACTCCTCGATCTTCTCGCCGAGCCCGAACCGTTCGAGGAGCTCCCGCGCCTTGGCCTCGGCGCTCTTGCGGTCGACCCCGAGCGCACGGCGCGGGCCGAGCGTGCAGTTGTCGAGCACCGACATGTGCGGGAACAGGTTGTACGACTGGAACACGATGCCGACCCGACGGCGCACGGCGTTGGCGTCGGTGTTCTTGGCGGTGATGTCGACACCGTCGAGATGGATCGATCCGGAGTCGAGCGGGTCGAGCAGGTCGATGCAGCGCAGGAGGGTCGACTTGCCGGAGCCGGACGGGCCGATCAGGCAGACGACCTCGTGTTCCTCGACGTCGAACGACATGCCCGCCAAGACGACCTTGTCGCCATACGACTTGTGCACGTCGCGAATCTCGAGCTTGGTCGTCATCGGTCCTCCATCACGTCGAGCTCATCACACCAACGTCTGGGAGCGGCGGGCTCGGTCTCGGGCGACGTACCAGTCGACGAAGCGGGTCAGCGGGATGCTGATCGCGAGGAACAGCACGGCCGCCACGACGTACGACGTGTAGTTGAACGTGCGGGTCGTGTAGATCTGCGCCTCGCGAACGGCGTCGCGAACACCCAAGACGGCGATCAGGGCGACGTCCTTCTGGAGCGACACGACGGTGTTCATGAGGGCGGGCACCACGTTGCGGATCGCCTGCGGCAGGATCGCGTGACGCAACGACTGCCACTGGGTGAGGCCGAGCGCACGGGCCGACGAACGCTGGCTCTCGGGCACGGCGTCGATGCCGGAGCGGTAGATCTCGGCGGTGTACGCCGAGTAGCTGAGCACGAGGGCGACCATGCCCCAGAAGGTGGAGCTGTTCGGCAGCCCGTCGATGTCGAGCGCCGGCACACCGAAGCCGAGCAACAGGATCAGCAGGATGAGGGGGATGCCGCGGAAGACGTCGGTGAAGATCACGGCGAGGAGCCGGATCGGGAAGAAGGCCGGTCCGCGGAGGCTGCGCATCACCGCGATGAGCAGGGCCACGAACGGGATCGTGAGCATCGAGTAGACGAACAGCTCGATGTTGAGCCAGAAGCCGTCGAGGACGAGCGGCCAGCTCTCCCGGAAGTCGTCCGGGTTGAAGAACTGGTCGCGGACCCGCGGCCAGTTGGGACTGTTGACGACGAGCAGGAAGCCGCCGCCGAAGAAGACGACCGTCGAGATGACGGCGACGATGCCGGCACGTGCGCCTTCCTGGCGCAGCATGTCGGACGTGGTCTCGAAGAACGAGCGACGACGCGGGAGTCCACCCGGCAGCCCGTCGGGCTGCGGTTCGGGTGCACTCACCGCGTCGTCCTCATGTTCCTACTGTGTTCGCTGCTCGGAGGTCAGCTGTCGAGCGTCGGGATGTCGCCGCCGGCGGCGAGCCACTCCTGCTCGAGCGCCTCGAGGGTGCCGTTGTCACTCAGGGTCTGCAGCGCCGCGTTCACGCACGGCACGAGCGGGTTGCCCTCCTCGAACAGCATGCCCAGCTCGTCGGGCGTGTCGCCCTCGGGCAGGATGCCGATGATCGAGGCGTCGGTGATCTCGACGGCGGTGATGTAGTAGGCGGTCGGCAGGTCGAACACGATCGCGTCGACCTGGCCGGCGTCGAACGCGGCCTTGGCGGCCGAGTTGTCGTCGTACACCTGGACGTCGCCGTCGGGGTCGATGATCGACTCGGCGTAGTCGAGGCTGGTCGTGCCGATCGCGGCGCCGATGCGCAGCGGCTTCAGGTCGGCGATGCTCGTCGCCGACGCGGCCGGCGAGTCGGCGGCGCCGATGATGGCCTGGTCGACGGTGTAGTAGCCGTCGGAGAAGTCGACGACCTCGTCGCGGTCTGCGGTGATCGAGTACTGCTGGATGTTGAAGTCCCAGTCCTTCTCACCCGGGGCGATGACCTCGTCGAAGCCGGTGCGCACGAAGGTGACCTGGTCGGCGGTGAAGCCCATCTCCTCGGCGAGCGCGAACACGAGGGCGCCCTCGTAGCCGGTGCCGGTGCTCGGGTCGTCGAAGTCGTCCTCGCCGGCACCCATCCACGGCGGGAACACCGTCTCGCCGGTCGCGACGGTGAGCATGCCCTCCTGGACGAGCGGGAGCGGGTTGCACTCGCCGGCCGCCTCGGTGGTGGCCGTGGTCGTCTCGGTGGACGGCTCCTCGGCGGGTTCCTCGCTCGGCTCCTCAGCCGGTTCGTCGGCCGTGGTGTCGGCCGGTTCGTCGGCGTTCGTGTCGTCGTCGTCACCGCACGCTGCGGCCACGAGCGACAGCGCCAACACGCCTGCTGCCAATGATCGTGCCTTCATGGTTCCTCCCTAAATCGGCCCAATCGTGAAGTGGCGGAGTGTACTGCCGGGTCCGTCCGTCGGTGCCGGACGGATTTCGGGGAACCACCGTCGCGGTGCGCGCTACCGTCGTCGCCATGCGTGGCGGACGGATGACCGGGTTCCTGTTCGCGTCCGCGCTCGTCCTGGCGGCCTGTACGGGCGGTGCCGAATCGACCGATCCGACCGATCCGACCGGCCCCGCCGACTCGACCGATCCGTCGACGGTGACCACCACGGAGCCGGTCGGCACGACGGCGACCACGGTCCCGGCCACCGCACCGCCCACCACCACCGTCCGCTCCACGGTGGCCACGACGCCGCCGTCCACCAGTGCCCCGCAGCCGTTCGTGACACCGACTCGCACTCGCGTCGTCGTGACCGGGCCGGAGGAGATGGTGTTCGACTGGACCGACGACCGCTGCGAGGACGCCAACATTCCCGACATCGCGGCGCGTGCGTTCCGCTCGGCCGACGGGCAGGTGCATCTCACGATCGGACACTGGGACACGTACGCGATGGTGGGCCCGTCGCTCGACGAGGTCGTCAGCGACTGCACGGCTCCGATCCTGTCGTCGCCGTACGATCCCGACCCGGCCGCGTTCGCCGATTCGTGGTGGATCGGCTCGCCGTACACCGACGACGGCACCACCGTCTACGCGGTCGTGCACAACGAGTACCGGGGCGACACCCATTCGACGACGCGTCCGGATCAATGCCCGTCGGGGCAGCGCCTGCCGTGCATCGACACGTCGTTCGTGATGGTCGTGTCGACCGACGGCGGCCGCACGTTCGCTCCGGTCACCGACCCGCCCGGCCACATGATCGCCACGCTCCCCTACACGTACCGCGACGACACGGTGCCGTCGGGCATCCGCCAACCGAGCAACGTCGTGCGCCACAGCGACGGCTTCTACTACTTGTTCGGCAACGTGAGCGACCAGCCCGACGAGCGCCAGTGGGTGTGTGCGATGCGTACCGACGACCTCGCCAACCCGGCGGCCTGGCGCTACTGGGATGGCAGCGGTTTCGCCGGCGAGTGGCTCGACCCGTACACCGAAGCGGCGACCGCCGCCGACAAGTGCGCGCCGCTGGCCGATCCCGAGCTCGGCGGATCGGTCCAGGAGAGCGTCGTCTACGACGAGGTGCTCGGCGGCTACGTCATGGTGGGGATCAGCGCCAACACCGTCACGTACGACGACGAGTGGGGCGTCTACTACGCCACCAGCGAGAACCTCGTCGACTGGACACTGCGCGAGTTGCTGATCGAGTTGCCGTCCGGTCTGGCGGTCGCCGACCCGGCGAACGAGTTGGTGTACGCCTACCCGTCGATCATCGACCCCGACAGTGCGAGTCCGAGCTTCGGCACCAGCGACGGCGAGATGTACCTCTACATCTCACGCTTCAACTTCGGCGGGAACAGCCTCGACCGCGACCTGGTGCGCTACCCGATCGCCGTCATCGAGGAGGAGATCCCGGCCCCGGCGTGGACGTTCGACACCGACGGCGACACCGAAGGCTGGTTCGCCGACAACCACCTCGACGCGTTCGAGGCGGTCGACGGTGCGCTGCGGATGGAGTCGACGGGCGACGACCCGTGGTTCCTGTCGAGCGAGATCGTGCTGCCGGCCGTGTACGACCGCATGACGATCCGGATGAAGGCGCCCGGCGCCGATGGCGAGTACGCCCAGCTGTTCTGGACCGAGGCGGGCGTCGGCGAGACGACCGAGGCCCAGTCGACGGTGTTCGAGCTGCGCGGCGTGGACGATTTCCGCGACATCGTCGTCGACCTCGGCGCGATCCCGAGCTGGCAGGGCACGATCCGGGCGTTGCGCATCGACCCGGTCGAGTCGTCGGGCCGCACGATCGAGATCGACAGCATCACGTTCTCCGACTCCTGACGCTCTTCCCGCACCCACGGGTGGCTCGGGCCGCCGGGCGTGATAGCCAGTCGGCATGCGTTGGATCCAGATGGACGATTCGGTTTACGAGTACGTGCAGCGGCACGCGAACCCGTCGCACGATCCGGTGAGCGAGCGGCTCGCCGCCACCACCCAGGAGCGCTGGGCCGACCGGGCCGGGATGAACATCGGCCCCGATCAGGGTCACTTCCTGGAGATGATGGTGGCGATCACCGGCGCCGAGCTGGTGGTCGAGGTGGGCACCTTCACCGGCATGTCGGCGCTGTGGATGGCACGAGCGTTGCCGGAACACGGTCGGATGGTCTGCTTCGACATCACCGATCAGTACCTCGACATCGCCACCGAGGCGTGGGATGCGGCCGGGGTCACCGACCGGATCGAGATGGTCATCGGTCCGGCGGCCGACCGGATCGCCGAGTACGACTTCGACCGGCCGATCGACCTGGCGTTCGTCGACGCCGACAAGCCGGGCTACCAGTCGTACCTCGATCTGCTCCTCCCCCGCCTGTCCGACCGTGGCGTGATCATGGTCGACAACGTGCTGTGGAGCGGCGCCGTGGTGGGCGACGAAGCGCAGGACGAGTCGACGGTCGCGCTGCGCGCCTTCAACGACGGCGTGGCCGAGCGCGACGACGTGGTCGCCGTGATGCTGCCGATCGGCGACGGCGTCACCATGATCCGCCGCCGCTGATCGACCGCATCACTCGCGATTCAGTCGAGAGCGAGTGCGAGGCGGAGACCGGCGTCGAGTTCGTCGAGCTTCG
>JBPEWX010000037.1:0-1772 GCA_052032235.1 Ilumatobacter sp.
CGCGGTGGAGCTCCGAAGTCGCCGATTGGACACCCGCTGCGACCTCGCCTGCAGACGCAGCGGGCCGACCGCGAGCCACGTCGGTGGACGGCGAAGCCGTCGGCGACGCGTTGGCGTGCGCTTCGAGCTGGTGCAGCCCGGCCGCGGTCTGGAACCGCAGCTTGGCCCACGACCAGCGGCGGTCGCCGATCCAGGCCTGCGCCACGCGGTACACGCCGATCGCCGCCATGATCAAGATCCCGGCCGCCGCGGCGTCGATCCACCAGTGGTTGGCCGTGGCGATGATCGCCAAGGTCATGAGCGCCGGATGGATGAGGATCAGATAGCGCCAGGGCGACTTGAGCACCATGATGACGGCGATTGCCTCGATCATCGCCCAGCCGAAGTGCAGCGACGGCATGGCGGCGATCTGGTTGGCGGCCCCGTCGAGCGCGTTCGCCGGATAGATGCTGGGCCCGAAGGTCGCCATCGTGTCGACGAAGCCGGCCATCATCCGCGGCGGCGCCAGCGGGAAGATCAGGTGGATGACGAGCGCCGAGAACGTCACGAACGCCATCAGGTTGCGGACGAACGGGTAGCGATCGGCGTGGCGCACGTAGAGCCACAGCAACAGCGCGATCGCCGCCGGGAAGTGGAACACGATGTAGTACTGGTTCAGCAGCTTGATGATCGTGGGGTGATCGAGCAGGAACTGCTGCAGGTTGTCCTCGAACGGCATGCCGAGCCAGGTCTCGAAGTTGATGATGCCGCGGGCGTTGTCGAACGCAGCTCGCAGGTCGCCACGGGTGAAGAGGCGGATCGACCGGTAGATCATCAGCAGGCCACCGCAGATGGCGATCTCGACGAGCAGCCGGAAGCCGTAGCGGCTCCGCCACCACGTCGCGAGCGATCCGGTGACGTCACGTCCTCCGGATTGCACCGTCGTCCCCATCACGACCTTCCTCGCCTCTCTTGTCGCCCGCTGTGGCCTTCCACAGTAGTCCCGTAACGTCATCTTCATAAAGATCATTCCCGGTTTCATCGGTCACAATCCAGGGGATTTCGCGCAACGGTGCTGCACAACGCTGTGATCGCACCGCATATCGCCACGATGGGTCGCCATCCGGCCACCGACAAGATGACATGCCGGTGAACGTGCCCGCGCCGGGCAGCGGTCAAACCACGGCGCTCCCACTCGTCCCGACCGATTTTCTGTCACCGAGTGGAACCAATCACGCGCGTCCTGCGTTCTAGGGTCGTGCAGGTGACCGAGAACCACCACGGTTCGGCCACGGGTGGGACCCCGATGCAGACGAACGGGACGAGTTGCGGTGGCGCGGCCCCGCTGCGGACCGACGATTTCGATGTGTTCTGCGCCGCCGTCCACCCCACATTGGCGCGGGCGCTCGCGCTCACGTTGAACGATGCCGAACTCGGCCGGGACGCGGCCGCCGAGGGCCTGACACGCGCCTGGGCCCGCTGGTCGTGGGTGTCGACGATGGACAACCCGGCCGGCTGGGTCTATCGGGTCGGACTCAACTGGGCGCGATCGCGACTGCGGAAGCGGCGTCGCGAGGTGACCACGGCCTTCCCGCCCGACCGGGGGCGAACGTCGACCCCGATCGAGGGGTACGACGACGCGCTGACGTCGGCGCTGGCGCGCCTGTCGCCCGAACAGCGGGCGGTCGTCGTGGCGCGCTACTACCTCGACTGGTCGGAAGCCGCGACGGCCGCAGCCCGCGACGTCCCCCCGGGCACGGTCAAGAGCCGACTCAGCCGAGCCCTCGAACGAC
>JBPEWX010000370.1:0-2651 GCA_052032235.1 Ilumatobacter sp.
CCGTGTGTCTATGGCGCCCCACGTTCGCGTCGTGGAGGCGTGTCGGAGGAGGTGTCGTGGACGGGCGGGCGTCAGCCGGTGACGATGAGCTCGGCGTACATCCCGTTCATCACGTGCGGCGGGCCGCCGTCGACCTGCGGCGGGCCGTCGCTCTCCGCCGCCGCGGCCAGGTACTCGCCGGGATCGGCGCCGGTCGGGATCACGCACACGATGACGTAGCGGCCGGGCTCGGTGAGCGTGCCGTCGCCGACGGCGGCGATCTGCTCGCCACCCGGCGGGGCGAGGAGGACGGCGGTCGGCGGTCCGCTCGTCAGCAGCGACTCGAGATCGCCGATGATGTCGGCCATCAGACGATCGTCGTCGTCGGCGAGCCGGAAGGCGACGAACTCGTGGATCTCCTCCGCCGACGCGTTGGACACCTCGATCCGTGTTCCGGCGGGAACCTCGTCGGGCAGGTCGCCGTAGTGGAAGTCGTCCATCTCGACCTCGAGGACCTCGGCGGTCGGTTCGGCCATCGTGGTGGCGGGCGCCTCGGTCGTCTCGGGCGCATCGGTCGTCTCGGGCGCATCGGTCGTGGCGGGGGCCGCGGTGGTGGCGGGGGCGGCGTCGTCCGCGGCATCGCCACCGTCGGCGTCGTCGCCACAGGCCGACACGGCGAGGGCCGAGGCGACGGCGAGTGCGAGGAGTCGTGGGGTACGTGTTCGGTGCTGCATGCCCACACCATCAGGGTGCGGGCTTTCGGAAACCTTTCGGCGTCGCCGGCGGAACGATCAGAGCGGACGCTTCGCCGTGAGCACTCGCCACGCGAGGCCGGCCATGTCGGCGGTGGACCGGTCGCGGATGAGATACCCCGAGTTCGTGATGCTGACGACGACCTCGACGAGCACGTCGGTGTCGCGGTCGGCCGGCACCTCGCCCGTCCGCTTCCCGAGCTCGATCACCTGACGGATGAACTCGCGCCACATCGCCTGACGCTCGAACAGCACCCGTTGGGCCACGTCGTCGTACTCCGAGGCGGCAACGAGCTCGGCGGTGAGCTGACGGAGCTGCAGGTGCTGCGGCGACTCGTCCGCCCGGGCGAAGATCGCGTCGAACACGCTGCGAGCGGTGTCGAACTCGCCGACGTCGGGCGCGGTCGTGGCGACCAGACGGAAAGCGTCGACCACGAGATCGCGCCGTGTGGGCCATCGCTTGTACAGCGTCACCTTCGACACGCCGGCCTGCCGGGCGACCTGCTCGATCGACACGTTCGGGAGACCGTGTTGTTCCACCTGGGCGACGAACGCCTCGAGCACGCGCGTTCGCACCGTCGGATCGGGAACGGAGCCGCCACGAGTGCGTGCCGTCGGAACCATGGGTTCATTCAACCAGACGATGTTCACGCAACCCTCGGGTGCGTCGGACGGGTACCGTGACGACGTGGAACTCGAGATCACCGACGAAGCAGCAGCCTTGCTCCGCAAGCGGGGCGGGACGATGGCGATCGACTTCATCCGCCCGACCGGTTGAGGCAAGATCGCCGAGGTGTCGGTCGACACCAACACGACGAACAAGAACCTGGCGCCGTACTCACAGGTCAACCACCCCGACTTCACGATCCTGGTCAGCCCGGTGTTGTCGGGCCTGGCCTCACAGATGCGGATCGTGACGAAGGGCAGGTTCCTGAAGCAGCTGTCGGTCGAGCTCTCCGACGAACCCCACCGGCCGTCCTACGCCCCGCGTGACTGCTGCTGAGCGGTCGGGCTCCGTCGACGTCGTGCTTGTCGTCGCCCTGAACTGAACGCTACAGTTCAGACCAATGGGGCGGCGGGTCCCCGACGTTGGGCCAGTGCTCCGGTCTGTGTGTCCGGAGCACTCGGCCTGGCTCGAACCGCGCCGGGCGTGAACCGGCTCCGTCCGATGTGCGACGTCTCGGGCAACCGGTTGGGACGCCCCTGTGGCGCAGATAGCATCTCTCAAGCTATGTACGCAGTGATCGCCTCTGGCGGCAAGCAGGAAAAGGTCACCGAAGGTCAGCAGGTCGCGCTCGAGCTGCTCGACGGCGACGAGGGCAGCGAGGTTTCGCTGACCCCCGTCCTGCTCGTCGACGGCGAGAACGTCCTGGCCGGCGCCGACGCCCTCTCGGGGGTGTCGGTCACCGGCAAGATCGTCGGCACGACCAAGGGCCCGAAGATCAACGGGTTCACCTACAAGCGCCGCACCAACCAGCGCCGTCGATACGGCCATCGTCAGAACTACACCGTCGTCGAGATCACGAAGATCTCGAAGTAACGGTCGTCTCGGAAGGAGCCAGCAATGTCGAAGACCAAAGGTGGCGGTTCAACCCGCAACGGTCGTGACTCCAACGCCCAGCGTCTGGGCGTGAAGGTCTACGGCGGCACCAAGATCACCGCCGGCACCATCCTGGTGCGTCAGCGCGGGACCAAGTTCCACCCGGGCAAGAACGTCGGCAAGGGCGGCGACGACACGCTGTTCTCGCTCATCGACGGCTCGGTGAAGTTCGGCCAGCGC
This sequence comes from Ilumatobacter sp., assembly GCA_052032235.1. Lineage (GTDB taxonomy): Bacteria > Actinomycetota > Acidimicrobiia > Acidimicrobiales > Ilumatobacteraceae > Ilumatobacter. The sequence continues at coordinate 2,512 of JBPEWX010000370.1, forward strand.
AACGGGCGCAAGGTCATCGACGTCGAGCCGGTGGCCTGACGATCGTCGACTGGTCGATGGCCCGGCGTCAGCCGCATCGACACGTCATCGACGTCGAGCCGGTGGCCTGACGATCGTCGACTGGTCGATGGCCCGGCGTC
>JBPEWX010000371.1:0-3701 GCA_052032235.1 Ilumatobacter sp.
ACCCGTCCGATCGCTCCGGATGTGGCGAGGCGATGGGCCTCGGCGAGCCCGGGCGCATAGACCGCCGATTCGGCGTAGCCGTGCCAGACGCCCGCTCGTTCGACGGCCCGATAGCACCGGGCGGCCTCGTCCGCGTTGCGCCCGAGCGGTTTGGTGCACACGAGCCCGATGCCGGCGGCGGCGAGCGTCTCGACGACGTCGACGTGCAGGTCGTGCGGCAACGCGACGATCGCGAGATCGACATCACCGCGAGCGGCGACGGCAGCCACGTTCGGGTCGACGTCCGGCACGCCGAACCGGTCGGCGAGCGCACGGCCCTTGGCCTGGTCACGGGCCATCACCGTGACCACGTCGTGGTCACGGATCGACTGCAGGGCGGTCAGGTAGTGCTCGGCGATGAACCCGGCGCCGATCATCGCGATCCGCACCGGGTTCGACGCCGCACTCACCTGCGCAGCTCCGCAGCTTCTGCGAGCAGCTCGGTGTTCACCCAGTCGGATGCCGGGTTGACCTGCTCCAAGCGGCCGGTCGTGACGAACACCTGCTCGAGTCCCTCGAACCAGGTGAACGTGGTGCCGTCGGCGTTGTTGGCGAGGATCTCCTCGGTCGGCCACCACTGCGAGACGCTGGCCTGGCCGGCGAGCTGCTCGGGTGGGACGCCCGACTCGTCCGACGCGTACTGCACCGTCGCCTCGACGTCGCCGACGCGGAAGTCGTTGACATCGGCGTAGAGGCTGAGGAATCGGACGATCTCGTCACGCTTCTCGGTCATGGCGTCGTTGTTCGCGACCCACGCACCGAGGAAGACGGTGTCCTCGTAATCGGTGTTCTGGGCCAGGATCGTCGAGTCGGGAGCCGATTCGAGGATCTGGTCGGACAGCGGCGAGAAGATCGCGGCCGCGTCGACCGAACCCGAGACGAACGCCGACACGATGCTCGGCGGGTCGAGGACGATCGGCTCGATGTCGTCCATGGTCATGCCGGCCGAGTCGAGCGCCAGGGCGAGGATCATCTCGCCCGAACCGCCTTCGGGGACGCCGACCTTCTTGCCGCGGAGATCTTCCATCGACGACGCGTTCAGGTCGGCCGCTGCGATGACGCGCTCGCCGATCGACGCCTCGCTCGGCGTGATCACGGTCGCCTGCCCGCTGGCGGGCAGCCAGACGGCGCCGCCGCCGATGTAGCCGATGTCGAGCTCGCCCGACTGCATCGCCTGGATCTGGGTCGGGCCGTTCGTGAAGGGGATCAGGTTGGCGTCGATCGCGTACTCGTCCCAGAGACCGAGCTCGTTCGCGATCGCGATCACACCGACCCCGTTGATGCTGGTGTCGATGTAGCCGATGTTCAGCTTCACTTCCTCGAGTTCGGCAGGCTCCTCGGCCGGTTCGTCGGCGGGTGCGCTCGTCGAGGAGCTGCCCTCGTCGGCCGGTTCGTCGGTGTCGGCCTCGGTCGTCGCCGGTTCGTCGGCGGCGTCGTCGGCGTCGTCGTCGCTGCCGCACGCGGCCACGGTGACGGCGAGCGCGACGGCGATGGCGGCCGCTCGGCGGATACCACGGGGTCGTCGGTTCATGGTGATGCTCCTTGTCGGTGTGAAGGATTGGGTGGAGAACTGGGGTGCGCGGTTCGGCCGACGGTCAGCCGGCGGCGGCATCTGCGCTGTGGTGGACGTCGCGCCAGATGGCAGTGCGGAGTTCGGCGAACTCCGGTGACAGCCGCATCTCCTCGGTACGTGGGTACTCGAGCGGCACGTCGACGATCCGGGCGATCCGTCCGGGATGCGGGCTCATGATCACGACCCGGGTCGCGAGGTAGACGGCCTCTTCGACGTCGTGGGTGATGAACGCGCAGGTGCGCCGTTCCTGCTGCCAGGTGGCGAGCAGGTCGTCCTGCATGTGCACCCGTGTCATGGCGTCGAGCGCCCCGAAGGGCTCGTCCATCAGCAGGATCTCGGGGTTGACGGCGTAGGCGCGTGCGATCGCGCACCGCTGCTTCATGCCACCCGAGAGCTCTTTCGGCAGCGCATCAGCGAACTTCGCGAGCCCGACGAGGTCGAGGTAGTGACGCGCCGTCTCCTTGCGCTTGCGGCTGCTCATCCCTTGGATTCGGAGCCCGAACTCGACGTTCTGTTGCGCCGTGAGCCACGGGAACAGCGCGTACTGCTGGAAGATCATGCCGCGCTCGGGGCCCGGGCCGTCGACGGGGCGGCCGTTGACCAAGGCCTCCCCCGACGTCGGCGTGATGAGGCCCGCCATGATGTTGAGCATCGTGCTCTTGCCACAGCCGCTCGGGCCGACGATGGTGACGAACTCGCCCTGTTCGATGTCGAGGCTCACACGGTCGAGGCTGAGGACCGATCCGCGCCGCGAGTCGTACCGCTTCGTGACGTTCCGGAGCGAGATCATGGCGCTCATGAGCGCACCTCCTGCCAGCGGGTCATTCGTCGCTCGATCACCAGCAGGGTGCGGTCCATCACGAACCCGAGCACGCCGATGATGATGATCCCGACGACGATCCGGGGTGTGTCGAGGAACTGGGAGGACGCCTGCATCATGCGCCCGAGTCCGCTGGCGGCGGCGATCAGTTCCGAGGCGACCAACGTCGCCCACGACGCTCCGAGCGCAACGCGCAGGCCGACGAAGATGTAGGGGGCCGATGCAGGCACGGCGACCCGGAAGAAGATGGTGAGGTCGCCGGCGCCGAGGACCCGGGCGGCGTTGATCAGGGTGAGGTCGACGTTGCGCACGCCCTGGAACGTGGCCAGCACGCTCGACAGGAACGCCGCCAGGAAGATGACGAAGATCTTCGCCGTCTCGCCGATGCCGAGCAGCACGATGACCAACGGGATCATCGCGAGCGGCGGCACCGTGCGGAAGAACTGCACCCAGGGCTCGAGCAACCCCCGGGCCCAGCGATACCAGCCCATGAGGAACCCGATCGGGATCGCGAGGGCACTGCCGAGCGCGAACCCGATCAGCACCCGTTGGAGGCTGGCCCACGTGTGCTCCCACAGCGAGCCGTCGCCCAGTCCGTCCCAGAAGCTCTCGGCGACGGCCTTCGGACCGGGTGCCAGCGGGTTGTCGGACCAGCGTGTGAACAGCGCCCACAGGCCGATGCCCGCGACGAGCGTGATGACGTAGTACACGGCGAGCGTGCCGTCCTCACTCGCGGTCGTCAGGTCGTCGTCGGTTCCGTCGTGGTCGCCCACGTCGCCGGCGTGATCGCCGATCGTCGGTGCGGCCGCTGCGTAGGCCGCGTCGACGGCCTCGTCGATGATGTCGTTCGACATGTCGTCGTTCCCCCTCGGTTGCTGCATGGTCGTGCCCGGCGTCAGCGCGTGGTGACGGTCTCGCGTGAGCGTGGTTGGATGATCGGTGCGCCGAACAAGAAGTGGTCGAGCGCGATCGTCCCGGCGCCGACGAGCCCGCTGTCGGGACCGAACTCGGTCGCTCGGATGTCGACCGACTCACGCATCCACGGCGTCACCCGCTCCCGCACGGCGTCGCCGAGCGGGTCGACGATGTGCGGTCCGGCGTCGGCGAGCAGGCCGCCGAGCACGATGAGCTGCGGATTGAGCATCTCGACGATGGTCCCGATCGTGGGTGCGAGCGCGGCGACGACGCGGTCGCGCACCGCGATCGCATGGCCGTCGCCGTCGAGAATGGCGGCCGCCCAGATCTCGGCCCAGCTCGCTCCCGGCGCCG
>JBPEWX010000372.1:0-6146 GCA_052032235.1 Ilumatobacter sp.
CCGGCAGTCCGCCAGCGCACTCCGACATCGCGCCAGCGCATCGGCAGGCTGCGACGAACACTCAGACATCGCGAACGCACCTACCGCCTATTTGGCAAGCAGCGAAATGCCCTCTTCCAGCCCACCAAGCGTGAGTGGAAACATGCGCCCCTCAAGGATGCTGCGAACGCGCTGGATAGTCGGAGTATGTTCCCAATAATCCTGCCGTACCGGATTCAGCCAAATCAATTTGGGATAGGTCTCGGCAATCCGCTCGAGCCACTCGACGCCGGTCGAGCCGTCGACGTCGTCCTCGGGGAGATCCGGGTCGCCGTGGCGGTCGTAGTCCTCCTTGGTGACGCCGGTGTCGAGGTGCTCGTTGCGCACCTCCGGGGTCGAGACGCCGTCCCGGTCGAGCGTCGAGTAGACGCCGGTCATGCCGGTCTCGTCACCGTCTTTGTCGTTGGTCGAGCCGTAGATGCCGCCGGTCACCGACGAGCCGCCGATCGTGCCGTCGGTGTGCACCTGCGCCTCGGCGCCCGCTCGCACCTCACCGACGCCGGTCACGCCGGCGCCTCGGTAGTACTCGTAGGTGGCGGTCACGCCGTCGGAGTCGACGTCGATCGAATACTGCTCCCCGCCCGAGACGTAGGCGCCGAGCATGCCGACCTTGCCGTCCCAGCCGTAGGTGCCCTCGAAGCCGTCGGGTCCGACTTCCACGTAGCCCTCGACGTCGAGGTCGATGTCGAAGCCGGCCGGGACCGTCATGTCCATCTCGACGTCGGCACCGGCGTACAGCGTGCCGTCCGAGGTGAGACCGGCCTCGCCGTGGATGTCGAACGCGACACCCTGGCCGCCGACCTCGAGATCGAGCGACGCGTCGACGTACAGGTCGAAGCCGTCCTCGCCGACCGAGAAGCCGTAGCCGAGCTCGCCGACACCGGCCACGTCGGCATTGACGTCGACGTCGATGCCTTCCTCGTCCCAGGCGACGCCGGCCTCGACCGACCCGACCCAGTCGGCGCCCTCGATGAGCTCGCCGAGTCCGTCGCTCGAGAACCAGATGCCGCCCTCGGCGCCGAGGTCGACCGTGACCTCGCCGGCGCCCAGGTCGACGACGACCGACCCGTCGTCGTAGTAGGTGACGATGCCGAGCACCGACCACTCCTCGTCGGGCGGCAACTCGAACGCGTCGACGATGTTGCCGTCGCTGTCGATGACGAGCACATAGTCCTCGCCGGGAGGCGCGTAGTACGTGAACATTCCGGCCGGGTCGGTGGAGCCGGTGTCCGAGCCGACCACGACCTCGTCGCTGTCGGCGGCGTAGACGACACTGTCGTAGCTCGGCGGTCCCTTGGGAACCGCGTACACCTCTTCGATGTTGCCGTGCGGGGGACCGGGGCGTAGTACGTGTCGAGTTCGACGTCGTCGAGGTAGCCGACGAAGTCGCCGTCACCGTCGACGATCACCATGTCACCGTTCGGCAACTCGATCAGCGAGCACGACTCACCGTCGACGCTCACCTGGCCCTGGTACTCGGGTTCCTCGCCGTCGGGCCACTCGTAGCCGACGACCTCACGGTCGTCGACCGCCACGTAGGCGATACTGCCGTCGGGCATCTCCCAGACCTCGACGAGTTCGCCGTCGACCTCGGTCGTGCCCTCGAAGAACGGGTCGCCGGCATCGTGCGCTGCGTCGCGGGCGTCGTCCTTGGCGTCCTTCGACTCCCACGTCAGATCGACCACGGTCTCGGTTTCGGGATCGAAGTAGACGGTGCTGCCGTCGGGCATCAACCAGATCTGCACCTCGACGCCGTCGACCGTCGTCGTCCCGTCGTAGTAGGCGTCGCCGTTCGCGTGCGCCTCCTCGATCGCCGCCCGCCGCTCCTGCCGCTCGGCGATCGCGTCCATGTCGGCACGTACGACGCCCGTGTCGACGGCCAGGTCGCTGTCGCGAACCTCGGACATGGTGCCGTCGCCGACGAGCTCCATGCGGCTGGTGTCGATCTGGCGGTCGCCCTCGTCGTCCGTCGCCTCGCGAGCGACGGCGGCTGCGGCGCCTCCTGCTCCGCCGGCCACGGGCTGATCGACCACGTTCTCCATCGTGATCACGTAGTACGGGTCGGCCTCGGGTTGCGAGCCGGCCGGACCACTGGTGCCCGTCGCTCCGACTGCGTCCCGGGCACCGCCGGCGACCTGGGTGTGGTCGGGCGACTGCACGTGCTCCATCGTGATGGTGAGGTACGGGTCGGCCTCGGGTTGCGAGACGCCCGGAACGGCGGTCTCGACCTGAGCGACCTGGTCCGGGGTCCGGCCGCCGGCCGACTGCTCCATGACCGTGTCGAACGCGTCGGCCATGTGGGGCGCGCCATCCGACGGCGACGTGGCGGGTTCGTCCGTTTCGTCCGGTCGGTCGGTCTCGATGGTCTCGATCGAGTCGACGTGTTCCGGGCCGCTGCTCTGCTGGATCAGCGAGACGATCTCGCTCTCGCGCTCGCTCCGGGTGGCGAGGCGGTCGGTCGTGGTGTTCCCGCCCATGTCACGCCTCCTCGCTGCGCTGGAGGCTGAACTGGAACGAGGCGCAGATGGCCAGGGCCTCACGGAAGGCGGCCTGGTCACCCTGAGGGAGGTGGGCGACGAGCTCGAACAGCTCGACCGGCTGGTCGTCGCCGAACTTCGGGCCGTGGAGGGCGATGTACAGCTGGGCGACCGGACGCTCCGACGTGGAGAACTCGGTGACGCGCATCAGCGACTTGACGCCGTTCAGTTTCCCGGGCTTGGCCTCGACGAGCTTGGCGTCGCCGTCGGCGCGGCGGATGTTGGCGACGTGGACGTCGGCGCTGGCCACGAGGCCGAGCCCGGCGGGCACTCGCTGCCACCGGACGGCGATCGTCGATCCACCGTCGGGCGACGTCGCGTACACCAGGTGGTCGACGGTCTGCTTGGCCGTCCAGGTCTCCGGCACCGTCATCGTGAACGGTGTGATCGTCCAGAACTGGGCGCTCGGGACGACGAGGGGGGTCATGGTGGGGAGAGCGGTGTCGGTCATCGTGGCTGTCCTTCGGGTGATTGGCTCATGTGTCGATCGTGAACGACCACCGCCCGGGACACATCGGGAAGATCCCCGATCCGCCTCGGTCAGCAGCCGACTCGGAGTGTGAATCGAGTGGTGTCGGTCTGTCCGGTGGCGGAGTTGCGGGCGACGACGCGGATCTCGTAGTCGCCGGGGTTGGCCGGCGCCGTGGTGTCGATCCGCCAGTTGCCCCCACTCCGAACGAGTGCGATCTGGCTGCCGCCGAGCTGGGCGCCGACCTGATCGACGACTCCGGTCGTCTGTGCCCCGATCGTCACCGCTTCGCCACACCGGACCGGATTGGGGGTGGCCCCTGCGTTGGTGATCGCCGGTGGGGCGGGCGGTTGCGTCGTCGTGGTGGTCGGTGCCGCCGTGGTGGTGGGCGCCGCGGTCGTCGTCGGCGCCTGGGTCGTGGTGGGAGCCTGGGTCGTGGTCGTGGCGGTCGGGGCCTCCGTCGTCGTCGTGACACCCGGATCGCACGCGGACGGGCGGCGGAGTCGGCCCTCCTGCTGCAGTGTGCGCGTCTGACCGTCGACGGTGGCTCGGATCTGCACGCCGAGCGTCGACCGGTCGGGCATGCCGGCCCACCCGTCGAACGGGCCGAGCGTGCCGCGCCAGGCACCGTTCGAGTAGCCGAGGGAGCGTTCGATCTGCTGACCGTCGGCCGTGCGGGCGGTGACGACCACCGACGATGCCCGTTGTGGCGCGGTTGCGGCGATCGTGAACGTGGTGGCGCCGCCCGGACAGAAGCCCGAACCGGTCGCCCAGATCTCGAGCGGGTCCGGCGTCGCCGTGACCGTGAGCTCCGGATCGTCCGGGTCCGGATCGTCCGGGTTCGTGTCGGTGGGCACCGTGTCGGTCGGGTCGACGCACGGGCGCACGAGGGTCACCGACACGGTCTTGATCGCGGTCGTGCCGTAGACGTCGGTGGCGGTGACCGTGAACGTGACGACGGCCTGTTCGCCGGCGGGCGGTGAGCCGAACGGCCCGAGCTGCACGCTGAAGTCGCGTTCGCCCCGTGCCTGCAGCGAGCGGCTGACGGTGGATCCGTCGGGCAGCGTGCCCGTCGCGGTCATCCCGACGACGGCGCCCGACGCCTGCACCCGGATGCCGACCTGTGTCGGACGATCGAAGCAGTCCGCCACCTCCTTGCCGACGATCACGCCGTCGCTCGGCGTCGTGGTGACCTGGAGCGACACCGGGCCGGGCAGACTCCGCCGCCGGTTCTCGTTCGTACCGTCGCACGGTTCGGGTGCTCGAACGGTGAGGGTGAGATCGGCCTCGACGTCGTCGCCGTCCATGGTGCGGGCGACGACGGTGACCGCCATCGCCCGGTCCTGACGGGTCGTGGCCTCGACCGGCCCGACGATCGCCCGCCACACCCCGTCGTCGCCCGCGGCGAAGTCGAGGATGCGACGCCTGCCGGCAGCGTCGGCCGGCTCGGTCGTGGTCGTCACGTCGCTCTCGACCGCCGTCGTGCTGGTCGTCGTGGGACTGGTCGTGCTGGTCGTCGAGGTGTCGGCGTCCGGGTCGACCCGTTCGAAGAACGCACGGACGCCGAGCACGTCGTCCGGGTCGACGCCGTCGAGTTCGGCGGTGAAGACGGCCACCGCCGGCTCCGCCGGGCTGCAGATGTCGTCGCGGTCGGTCGTGGCCCAGATGAACGCCTGGTCCGACTCGACGTGCAGCTCCAGGTCGCCGGCGCGAGCCGTTGCCTCGACCACCTCGACGAGCGGCAACGTCGTGCTGGTCGTCGAGGTCGACGTCGTCGTCGCCGCCTCGGTCGTGGTGGTGGCGGCAGTCGTCGTCGCCGCAGCCGTCGATGCGGTCGTGGTCGCCGTGTCGTCGTCGCCGCCGGCACACGCCGCGGCGAGCAGGGCGAGGGCTGCGAGCGAGGCGGCCGCCCGTCGGGGCGCGGATGTCGACATCATGTGGCCATCGTCCCGCCGGACCGGCTGCGGTCACATCGGGAGAACTCCCGATCGGTCGCCAGATCAGTCCGAATCACGCCGAGCCGGCCTCCCGGAACGACGCGACCACGTCGACGAAGACCGGCCCGAACTCGTCGAGCTCGTCGAGCGGGGCGGTGCCGACGAATGAGAATGCGTCGCGAGCCGGACCCGACTCGACCAGGAACATCGCCTGCAGCTGCGCCACCGGGTTGGCACCACCGATCGCGACCTCGCGGAGATACACCAGCCGGTCACCGAAGCGACCCGTCCGCTGGGCCCGGATCTCCGCCGACGGATGCGCCTGCCGTTGGCGAGCGAACGACCGTACGGCGACGTCGCGCAACCCCGTCTCGTCGTCGACACGCAGCGAGGTGACGGTGATCGAACGGGTCGGGTGACGCTCGTCGCTCAGTCGGGCGACCGCGCCGGGCGCCGTCGCCGCGACCCAACCGTCGGCGACGTCGACGTCGAACGTCGGCACCGCCGGGACGTCACCCGAAGGGATTCGCACCGTCTGCTTGTCCACCATCGCCAGCCTCTGCACACACTCGTGATCATGCGCCGACCGCGGTTGCCGGCACGGAAGAACACAGTAGTGACGACCCTTCAGGTGATCTTCCGAAATCTGCTGCCACCCGACCGGTTCGCGGGAACTGGCTAGCGTCGGGCGGCGATGGACGTGGTGGGTCGCGACGAAGTGATCGGCGAGGCACGAGCCCTGCTCGCAGGCGGTGCCGGCGCGCTCGCGGTCGTCGGCCCGGCCGGTTCGGGGGTCAGCGCGGTGCTCGCTGCCGTCGCCGACGAAGCCCAGGCGGTCGACCGACCGCTCGTCACCGGCGCCGGTCGACACGCGGAGCAGCACGTTCCGGCAGCGCTCCTGCGTGAGTTGGCGACCGGCGACGAGGCGCTCGCCACCGTCATCCGCAGCGTCGACGACGGCGGCTACGCGATCGCCGTGTTCGAATGGGCGTCGGCAGGCCGGCCGATCGCGGTGATCGTCGACGACCTCCACCTCGCCGACGGACCGTCGGGCGACGCGATCGCCCATCTCGCCCGCCGCGCCGAACTGACCTCGGTGACGCTCGTCATCGGCACGCACGACGCCGCCGGGCTCGACGGTGTCACGACGATCGAACTCGACGC
>JBPEWX010000373.1:0-1738 GCA_052032235.1 Ilumatobacter sp.
TCGGGGTGGGTGGCATCCTGGCCGAGGCCGTCGCCGACGTCGTGTTCCGGCCGGCCCCGATCGACGCGGTCACCGCCAAGGAGATGATCGACGGGCTGGCCACGCAGAAGCTGCTCGGCGAGTTCCGCGGCGAAGCCGCCGTCGACCGCCAGGCGCTCGTCGACCTGCTCGTCGGACTCGGCCGGCTGTCGGTCGACCGCCCCGACGTCGCCAGCGTCGACGTCAACCCGCTGATCGTCACCGCCGACGGCTCGCCGGTCGCCGTCGACGCCCTGGTCGAGATCGGTCAGGCCGACGCCGGTCACCTCCCGATGCGGCCGCGCCCGTCCGACGACGCCTTCCGTGCCCTGTTCGAACCCAAGGGTGTGCTCGTGACCGGTGCGTCCACCCACCCGGGCAAGTTCGGGTTCGTCTCGCTTCACAACCTGCTCGCCTCCGGCTACGAGGGCGCCGTGTTCGGCACGAACCTCCAGGGTGAGAACGTGCTCGGTATCGACACCGTCGCCGACATCGAGGCACTGCCCGACGGCGAGATCGACCTCGTCTTCGTGTGTACCCCGGCCAAGGCCAACCCCGACATCCTCCGAGCGTGCGCGGCCAAGGGGATCGGCGCCGCGTTCCTCACCTCCGCCGGCTACGGCGAGGCGGGCGAAGAAGGCCGCGCCGCGGAGCGCGACCTCGTCGCCCTGGCCGACGAACTGGGCATCCTCCTCGCCGGCCCCAACGGGCAGGGCGTCGTCTCGACGCCGGCGAAGCTGTGCGCGCAGATCGTCGCCCCGTACCCGCCGGCCGGCCGCATCGGTGTCGCCAGCCAGTCGGGCAACTTCGTGTCGAGTTTCCTGAACCTCTCCCGCTCGAGCGGCGTCGGTATCAGCCGGGCCGTGTCGGCCGGCAACGCAGCGGCGGTCAGCGTCGCCGACTACCTCGACTTCTACGCCGACGATCCCGAAACGGCCGTCGGCCTCGCCTACGTCGAGGGCATCACCGACGGCGCCGGCCTGATGCGCCGCCTCGGCGACGCGGCCGCCCGCAAGCCGCTCGTGCTCCTGAAGGGCGGCGCCACCGCCGGCGGCGCCAAGGCAGCGGCCAGCCACACCGGTGCCCTCGCCGCCGACGACAAGGTCTTCGACGGCGCCTGCCGCGCCTACGGCATCACCCGTGCCCCCTCGGTCGAGGAGGCGTTCGAGGCTGCCGCCACGTTCGCGACCCAGCCGCTCCCCACCGGGTCGAACGTCGTCGTGCTCACCACGGCCGGCGGCTGGGGTGTGGTCACCGCCGACGCGATCACCCGCGACCCCGACCTGAACCTGCTCGAGCTGCCCGACGACCTCAAGGCCGCCATCGACGAGCACCTCCCGGCTCGCTGGAGCCGCAACAACCCGGTCGACTGCGCCGGCGGCGAGACCCGTGACACGATCCCGACCGTGATGCGCCTGATCGCCGAGCACCCCTCGGTCGATGCTGTCGTCTACATCGGTCTCGGCATCCAGTCGAACCAGGCTCGACTCATGCGTGAGGGCCGTTTCTACCCCGACCATGGTCTCGAGCGCATCGTCGAGTATCACGAGCGCCAGGACCGTCGTTTCGCGGAGGCGGCGGCCGAACTGAGCGATGCGACCGGCAAGCCGATCCTGTGCGCCACCGAACTCGCCGTCGCCGACCCCGACAACCCGGGTCCGGCCGCCGTGCGCGCCACCGGTCGGCTGGCCTACCCGAGCGGCGACCGTGCCGTCGCGGC
>JBPEWX010000374.1:0-5884 GCA_052032235.1 Ilumatobacter sp.
CGACGCAACGGATCCGACACCTTCCGTCGGCCCTACAGGGTGAACTCGGGTTCGACGACGTCGTCGTAGCCGTCGTCACCGGGACGCTTGATGCCCACGAACTTCCCGTCGACGACCACCACCTTCGGCAGCACCGGCTCCGGGATGCCGAGTACGGACGCTGCGGCGACCGCGTCGGCGGCGGTCGCGTGCGGGAGCAGGAACTCGAGCGTCGCGATCGTGGGTGGCAGCATCTGCAGCTCGCCGCTCCGCCACAGGTCGATCGCGTCGCCGGGTCGCACCCAGCGGCTGTCGATCGTCTCCTTGTCGTCGTGGAGGGGGTGCTGCGCAGGCGGCGCGGCACCCAGGAAGAAGCGGGTGTCGAATCGGCGTCGCTCGCCCTGAGGCGTGATCCAGTGATCGACCAGGTGCAGCGAGTCGACGAGCAGCAGGAGGCCCTCGTCGGAGCAGAACTGTGCGAAGTCGAGCCGTCCCTCGTGTACGGCGTGCCGGGCCTCGTTGTAGCGGGCGGCGATCTCGGGTTCGTCGAGATCGACCACCTCGTCGTCGCCCTCACGTCGGGCCAGCAGGACGCCCGCCTCCTCGAACACCTCGCGAACGGCGGCGACGTACCAGGCGAGACCACCCGACTCGAGACCGAGTCGCGCCGACGCCGGGCCGTCGTCGAGACCGTCACAGATCGGCTCGAAGTGATCGGCCTCGTCGGCGGCGTCGACCTTGCCACCGGGGAAGACGTACATCCCGTGGGCGAACGTCGCCGACAGGGTGCGCTGCATCATGAACACCTCGAGGCCCACGTCGCCGTCGCGCACGAGCATGACCGTCGCGGCGGGTCGGATCGGGACGTCGGCGGCGCGTTGCGGGGTGTCGGACATCGCCCGAACGCTAGGCGACGTGCTCGCCCGGCTCGGCCTCGGAGCGGGTCGAGTCGGCAGGACCGGTGCGGTCGGGTCGCCGACCGAGCGCGAACACGATCGCGGCGACGACGACGGCGCCGAGCACCACCGCCACGATCTGCCAGCGGTCCTGCAACGCGATCGTGATCCGCTGCTGGAGCGAGTCGACGCGGTCGGTGATCGCCGAGTTGCCCTCGTTGAGGTCGACGACCACGAAGTAGTAGAGCAGGTACAGGCCCGACAGGAGGACGAGCACGGCCGCGATGCGGTGGACGTACCTCGAGCTCGACCGCAGCGCGCCCAGCAGCGACGTGTTCGCCACCGCCAGCGCAACCGTGAGGGCGGTCACGACCAGGGCCATGCCGAGCCCGTAGGCGACGACGTTGAGGAAGCCGCTCCCCCACCCGTCGCGTCGCACGTTGCCGAACAGCGTCGTGCTGAAGAGTGGCAGCGTGCAGCTGATCGAGGTGACGGCGTAGGCGACGCCGTAGCCGGCCATCGCCAGGATCGTCGCCCGCTCGGCGCGCAGTCCGCCGAGTGAGCCCATGGCAGGCGTGCTCACCGGGAGTTCGTAGCCCGCGAGCATCGCGACGCCGAGCGCGACGAACCCGGCCCCGATCACGGCCGTCGCGTAGATCGCGTTCGACTCGATCCAGCCGGTGACGTACTCGGACACGAGACCGACGGCGACGAACACCGAGAGGAACCCGGCCGACACCGACGCCGACACCAGCAACGCGCGCCGCACCGACGCCCGCTGGTCACCCGGTCGAGTGCCGGCGAGCCCGAGGAAGTACATCAAGTACGTCGGGAGCAGGACGAACGCGCACGGGTTCACCGACGCGACCAGTCCGCGCAGGAACGACAGGCCCATCAGCCGACGTCCGGGAACAGCTCGGCGATGGTGCTGCGGAGTCCTGCGGCGTCGATCTCGCCGGTTTGGCGGAGCACGATGCCGTCGGCGTCGACGAAGAGGGTGACGGGGAACCCGACGATGCCGAGGGCATCGACGAACTCCTGGTCGGGGTCTCGCCAGAGGTCGTACTCCACGCCGCGCTCGGTCGCGAACTCGACCATCGCCTCGGGTGTGTCGAACGGGTCGATGCCGACGAACGTCACCCGGTCGCCGTACTCGGTGTGGACCTCGGCGAAGTCGACGAGTTCTCGACGGCACGGGATGCATCGTGAGAACCAGAGGTTCAGCACGGCGGGTGAACCGCGGAGCTCGTCGAGGGTGTGCTCGCGACCGTCGGCGTCGAGCAGGACGACATCGGGGAGGGCGTCGCCCGCCGCGTCGTCGTTGACGTCGTCGAAGGGTTGCTGGAAGATGCCCGGCTCGTCGAGCACGAACGATCCGTCGGTGCGCTGCGACGGTTGGAAGGCGCCCCCGAGCCAGAACCCGGCGAGCACGACCGCGACGGCGACGATCAGACCGACGCCGATCGCGAGAGCACGATCGTTGGCTCGTCCGGTCATGCCGTCAGGCTACGGCCGGTGCCACGCGAGTCGAACTCGCGCGACACCGGCCGGTCCTGGGGGGTCGGTACGTCCGTGGGGAGTCGGACGTACACGGTGACTTCGACGGCCCGGCAGGTCGGTGACGAAGCCGGCCGGGCCGCGATCTGGTGGGTGGTCGTCCTAGACGGCGACCAGGTCGCTGTCACCGTCTACGGCCGGGGGCGTTTCGGCGGATGCAGACGGATCCACCTCCACGACTCCGAGTTCGTCGACGATGACGGGCGGCCTGGGCCGCTTGGGTGGTCGACCACCTGGTCGCTTGTTGGCGACGATTCGGCCCATCGAGAGGAGTTCGCCGCCCCAGACGCCCCACGGCTCTTCTCGATCGAGTGCGTCCGCGAGGCACGACTCGGCGAGGGCGCACTTGGCGCAGATCGCCTTCGCACGAGCGATGTCGAGGACGTGATCGGAGAAGAAGAGCGGGGTGAGCGTGCCGTTGCCGTCGGCGCATCGGGCGACGGGGACGGTGGAGACGGAGGTGTCGTCGATGGGCGAGAGTTCGATGATGTTCACGGTTCGGTCCTGTTCTGGTGTGTCGGTCGGGTGGTGGGTGGTGATGTGGGTGGTGATGTGGGTGATGTTCGACATCGGGGCTGAAAAACGAAGAAGGCCGCCGGGTTCGGAACCCGGCGGCCTCGGTGTGAGGTGTTTCGACGTCAGAGTTACGTCGACCTCGTTCCGAGGGGCCGGGCGGTGCGCTTGATCAGGCCGAAACCGAGACCGGTGGCGCCGGTGGTGCCCACGTAGCCCATCGCGGCATCGGCTGCCGGATTCGCGACACGGGTCGCGACATGGGACGGGGAGACCACAGCAACACGCCAGCTGCCGCGATGTGCTGCGCGGACCGCGGATGCGGCGGCATGCGAGCGACAGCGGGAGGCGAACGCGCCGAGACGCGCGCCACCGGGCTGCTGGCCCAGTTCTTGCGTCGTCATCGGAATCATTCGGTTCGTCCTCCTGGGTGGGCACCCTACGCGAGTGGGGTGCCGGGATTCGGGTGGGTTTCGCGGCGTGGCCGCACTACGCGTGTTCGGCGCAGCGATGGATAGTGGACCACGCTGCGCCGACTCCCGTCAAGGAGGTTTCCGTCACGTGGGGTGACCGGCACCTCCGGGCCGTGGTCAGAGGAACATCTCAGGCCACCAGGTGCGGCGGCAGCGGCACCTCGTCGACCACCAGCGGCGGGCGAGGGTTCTTCGGCGGCCGGCCGCGGCCACGCTTGACCTCGACGATGACGCCGTCGATCACCAACGACCCGCCCCAGACGCCGTACGGCTCGGCGCGCTCGAGCGCCGCCGACAGGCACGACTCGGCGAGCCCACACTTGCCGCAGATGGCTTTCGCACGGGCGATGTCGAACTCGTCGTCGGAGAAGAACAGGTGGGTCAGCGTGCCGTTGCCGTCGGAGCACCGGGGATAGGTCGAACGCTGCGGTTCGTCGCTCGTCGCCTCGTCGAGGTCGGTGAGCGCCCAGCTGACGCCCTGCTGCTCGGCCTGCCCGAGCCGGCCGAACGCGTCGTCGATGCCGGTGCCCTCGGTGATGGTGCCGTCGATGATGGTGTCGTCGGCGGCCCGTCCGCCGACAGGGAGGTCGATGAGTGTCATTCCCGCTGCTCCTTCACTTCCTGTGTCGGGTCCAGAGAGGCGCGAGTCGGGGTCGCTGATACGCGCGTCCGCAGATTTCTCGCGGCGGCGGTGGTCGGTCGATGGGTCATGGCGGTGCTCCTCGGGACGTGTGTTCACGTCCGTCCAGAGCCACCCAACACCACGACCTCGCGGTTTTCTTGGGAAATTCTTCGGGTGTGGTCGACGCTCAGAGGTCGATGAGGATCTTGCCGACGTTGGCGTTGGCCTCCATGTGCCGGTGGGCGTCGGCGATCCGGTCGAGCGGAAACCGCGAGTCGATCACCGGCCGGAGGTCGCCGGCCTCGATCAGCGGGATCATCTCGGCGACGAAACGCCGGCAGATCGCCGCCTTCTGCTCGATCGGACGCGAGCGCAGCGTGGTCCCGATCCAGGTCGCCCGCTTGACGAGCAGGAGCCCGATGTTGACATCGGTCTTGGCGCCGCCCATCAGCCCGACCTGCACGATCGTCCCCTGGCTCGTGATCGAGGCCAGGTTGCGGTTGGCCTCCTCACCGCCGACCACGTCGAGGACGACGTCGACGCCACCGGGGACCGCCGACTTCAGCTCGGACGCCCAGTCGGCCGGCGAGCGTTCGAGCACCACGTCGGCACCGAGTGCTCGGCAGGCGTCGATCTTGCCGGCCGAGCACGTGACGGCGATCCGGGCACCGATCGCCTTGGCGATCTGGATCGCCGCCGTGCCGACGCCGGATGCTCCGGCGTGCACCAACGCCCAGCGACCGCTCGTGAGCCCGCCCTGCACGACGAGCGCGTCCCACGCGGTGAGGAACACCTCGGGGATTGCTGCGGCGTCGGCCAGCTCGACCGACGCCGGGACCGGCAGCGCCAGCCGCTCGTGCGTCACGAGGAGTTCGGCGTTGCAGGCGCCCGCCTCGATGCCCATCACCCGATCGCCGGGCTGCCAGAGGGTGACGCGATCACCGACCGCCTCAACGGTGCCGGCGTACTCCAGCCCGAGGATCTCGTGCTCCCGGCGCTGCGGGTCGGGGTAGCCACCCTGGCGCTGCAGGGTGTCGGCCCGGTTCACCGCCGTGTGGGCGACACGGACGAGGATCTCGTCCGGTCCTGGGGTGGGATCGGGCACGTCGGTGACGGTGAGCACCTCCGGCCCGCCGTACTCGGTGACGACGACAGCGCGCATCCCCCGAGTCTCGCGTGCCCGCCGCGGCGGGGCCCCACCGACGGCGGCGGACCGGTCAGGTGTTGGCGGTGGTGAGGAGGTCGAGGAAGGTCACGACCTCCTCGGTCAGGTCACCGCCGTCGGTGCGTACGTCCCATTGATCGCCCGACCAGAACGCGACGATCGCTTCGGCGAAATCTTCCGACGGTGACCCTTCCCAGTCGTCCATCCGGTGCCCGCCGTTGCCCCGCCACGGGGTGTCGGCGGCGAAGCCGCGGAGTCGGGTGAACTCGCCGCGCAACTCGTCGTCGAGCCATTCGAAGTCGGCGACGTGGCCGTACTCGTGCAGGATCGTGCGGGTGAAGTCGTCGACGGTGCGGCCGCGGTTGCGGTAGACGACGACCTCGCGGGATTCCGGGTCGGCCGTCCCGCCGGTGCCCGACAACAGGCCACCGACGGTGATCGTCCAGTCGGGGAACCACACGTCGACCGGGACGATGCCCAGGGCGGCCGGGATGGCCTGCTCGATCTTCGCGATCACTTCTTCTTTCGTGTCCGCGTCGGGGTCGAGCGTGTAGACGCGTCCGCAGGCGTCGGCGACGCAGACGGTGTGTGCGCCCTCGTCGGCGATGAACACACGAGCCTCGAACGTGCCGTCGGCGGCGACGTCGAAGGCGACCACGTCGGCCGTGACGTCGTCGAC
>JBPEWX010000375.1:0-1797 GCA_052032235.1 Ilumatobacter sp.
AGGTCGTGGAGGACCAGGACGACCGTGCGGCCGGCGTCACGGTTCAGCGCCGTCACGAGTTCGAGGACCTCGATCTGGTGTGCGATGTCGAGGAAGGTCGTCGGCTCGTCGAGGAGGAGCAGGTCGGTCTCCTGCGCGAGCGCCATCGCGATCCAGACCCGTTGCCGTTGTCCGCCCGACAACTCGTCGACCGGGCGGTCGACGAGGTCCTCGGTGCCGGTCGACGCCAACGCCGCCAGTACGGCGGCCTCGTCGGCCTTCGACCACTGTTGGAACAGGGTCTGGTGGGGTGTGCGACCCCGTGCCACGAGGTCGCCGACGAGGATGCCTTCGGGCGCGATCGGGTTCTGGGGGAGCAGCCCGAGCCGTCGCGCGACCTCCTTGGTCGGGAGCCGATGGATGTCGCCACCGTCGAGCAGGACGGTGCCCGACTTCGGCTTCAGCAGACGCGACAGCGCCCGCAGCAGCGTCGACTTGCCGCACGCGTTCGGGCCGATGATGACGGTGACCTCGCCGTCGGGGATCTCGATGTCGAGACCCGAGGTGATCTCGCGATCGTCGTACGCGAGGGTCAGGTCGGTTGCAGCGAGCCGGGTCACGAGGCGTCCTCCGCGGCGCGGGCGCGGTGGGTCAGCTCGACGACCGCGGACCGGACCGCCGCCGGATCGGTGAGCGGGCCGTCGGCGAAGGCCACGCGCACGAAGTGCCAGCCGCTCGGCGCGTCAGCGGCGAACGTCACGCCCATCCGATCGATGTCGCGCACCCGGGCCGTCGTCGCGTCGGGCAGGCCGCCCAGCGTCCGCACGATCGACAGCGATGCGTCGAGGTGGTCGACGTTCATGTGCTCGATCGCTCCGGCACTTCCGGCGACCACCGGGTCGGTGACGGCGGCGGCGATCTCGTCGGCATCGACCCAGCTCATGATGCCGAATCCGCCGACGAATCGACCTGACGCGATCGTCAGCTTCCACCAGCCGAAGTCGGGCCAGTCGGCGTAGTCGGCCGCACCCGGGTGGTGCTCGAGGTGGCGTTCGACGTCGGCGCTCGACGGTTCGCAGCGCTGCAGCTCGCCCACCAGGCTCACTCGCGGCGCATCCATCGGATCGCCACCGTTCGGGGTGCTGCCCGACACGAACAGGCCCGCCGCCGGATGAGCGGTCGCGAACCGGGTGTGTTCGGCCAGGTCGGAGATGCACGCCAACGGCGATCCGTCGTCGAGGACCGAGTAGGCGACGAGGCTGCCGTACGGGTGGCCGTCGGGTGTCGTCGTGGTCAGGGTGCCGAACCCGCCGTGCCCGATCAGGGTGCGGATGAGTTCGGCGTGGGAGGGCAGCGTCTCGACGTCGCCGACGATGCGGAGCGAGGTGAGGTGTTGGCGGTTGGTGTCGGTCATGGCTGGGTGTCTCCGTCGGGTGCGGTGTGATTCGTCAGGTCGGCGATGAGGGCGGCGAGGAGTCGGCCGGTGCGCGGTCCGTTGCCGAGGAGGAGCTGTGCGTCGTAGGCGATCACGGCGCGGCGTTCACCGGCCGGCGTCTGGGCGAGCGCCGGGATCTGCTCGAACAGGCCGTCGACGCCGCCGACCGAGTCGAGCCCGCTCTCGGTCACCAGGAGGACGTCGGGAGCGGCGGCGATCATGGCCTCGTCCGAGATCTCTGCCGACTCCGCGACGCCGAGTTCGTCGGCGACGTCCACGCCACCGGCGGCCTCGACCAGCCAGTGCGTGTTGTACGCCTCGCCGAAGACGAGACGAGCGGCGGAACCCCGGATGTACAGCGACGCGACCGTCGGCGCCGGATC
>JBPEWX010000376.1:0-2244 GCA_052032235.1 Ilumatobacter sp.
ACCGAGGACTGCAACGACACCGCGCCGCCGGCCGACGGCGGAGACCCCGACGCCGTCGACGAAGGTGCCTTCGTTCGGGCCGCCGAGGGTCTGCTCGGGACGAACGAGTCCGCCCTGCCCGACGACGTGCGCGTGAGCCGTCGCGGTGACGAGCAGCTCGCCCTCACCGAGGACTACGTGATCGGTCGGATCACGGTCGAACTCGACGACACCGACGGCAGCGGCTACCGCGTCGTGACGGCCGTCGTCGAACTCACCGACGGCCCGCAGACCCTCGAGCTCACCCCGGGCTGACCCATCCGCTCTGCCGGCGCGGGATCGACGATCCCGTCGGGCTCGCGCCGGCAGACGACCAGCGGTCCACCGACCGCGGGGTCGAGGCCGCCACGACTGACACCGGGCTGCAAGTGCGCTGCAAGCGCCGGTCCGCATCGTGTCCGACATGAGCACCGCCCTCGCCGACACCGACGCGACACCCACTCGCGTCGCCGGATCGACCGCGCTGGCCGCCATCCGCGAAATCGTGGTCCTCGGCGCCCTCTTCGTGGGCTACCGGCAGATCCGCTTCCTCACCCGCGACGACACCACGACGGCGTTCGACAACGCCGCGCGCGTCGTCGACGTCGAGCGTCGGCTCGGCATCTTCCACGAGCAGGCCGTGCAGCGCATCGCGCTGCGATCGGAACCGTTCATCGCGCTCCTCGACCACTACTACGTCGTCGTCCACTTCCCGGCGACGACCGCGTTCCTGATCTGGGTCTGGGCCAGACGCCGTGTCGTGTATCGAACGATCCGGAACTGGTTCGTCTCGGTCACGGCGGCAGGGCTCGTCATCCACGTCGCCTATCCGCTCGCCCCACCCCGCATGCTCGACGGGTTCGTCGACACCCTCGCCGTGTACGGCCCGAACATCTATCCGAGCGATCCGCACGCATCGGTCGCGAACCAGTTCGCGGCGATGCCGTCACTGCACTTCGGATGGGCGCTGATGGTGGCCGGTGGCGCGGTGATGTGTCTGCGCGGGCGATGGCGCCATCTCGCCTGGCTCCATCCGACGGCGACGCTGTTGGCGATCGTCGCCACGGCCAACCACTACTGGATCGATGCCGTGGTCGCCGGCGCGG
Organism: Ilumatobacter sp.; assembly: GCA_052032235.1. Taxonomy (GTDB): domain Bacteria; phylum Actinomycetota; class Acidimicrobiia; order Acidimicrobiales; family Ilumatobacteraceae; genus Ilumatobacter. The sequence goes on from JBPEWX010000376.1 coordinate 1,125, forward strand.
TGGTCGGCCTCGCGTGGTGCTGCGTCCGGCGATCGCAGCCCGCGCCGACGTGTCAGCGCAGCGCGACGACGCTGCGGCCCTTCGCCTTGCCGGCGAGGATGTCGGTGAGGACCGCGTCGAGATCGTCGAGGCCGACGTCGTGGCCGATCGCGTCGAGGTTCGACGGTTTCAGGTCGGTGCCGATGCGAGCCCACGCCGCCCGGCGTCGCTCGATGTCCATCTCGACCGAGTCGATGCCGAGCAGGTTGACGCCGCGCAGGATGAACGGCAGCACGGTGGTCGGCAGGCCCGGCCCGCCGGTGAGTCCGCTCGCTGCGACCGAGCCGCCGTAGTGCACCTGCTTGAGCACGTTCGCCAGCGTGACCCCACCGACACAGTCGACGGCCCCTGCCCAACGGGTCGACTCGAGCGGACGCTTCGACTCCTCCGAGAACTCGGCCCGGTCGATGACGTCGGTGGCGCCGAGGTCGCGGAGGAAGTCGGCCGCGTCGAGCTTGCCGCTGCTGGCGACGACCTCGTACCCGAGGTTCGACAAGATGTCGACCGCGGTCGAGCCCACGCCACCGGTCGCGCCGGTGACGAGCACCGGGCCGGAGTCGGGTGTGACGCCGTGATCCTGCAGGGCGATCACCGACAGGGCGGCGGTGAAACCGCCGGTGCCGACCACCATCGAGTCGCGCAACGACAAGCCGTCGGGCAACGCCACCAACCAGTCGGCGGGGACGCGGGCGAGCTCGGCGTAGCCGCCGTGACGCGACACGCCGATGCCGTAGCCGTGGGCGATCACCTCGGTGCCGGCCGGCATGCCCGGCGCGTCCTCGAGCAGCACACCGCTCAGGTCGACACCGGGGACGATCGGTGAGATGCGGGCGACCTTGCCGGTCGGGGTGGAGGCCAGCCCGTCCTTGTAGTTGACGCTCGACCAGTGCACCTCGACGAGGACGCCGTCGTCGGGCAGGTCGTCGGTGGTGAGCGTGGTGACCCCACGCTCGACCGCATCGCCGTCGGTGACCGCCTGGAACGCCCGGAAATCCGTCATGCCGCCACCGTACCGCCGCACCCCATCGGGTCAGGTCACCGGGTCAGGTCACCGGGTCAGGTCATCGGGTCAGGTGCCAGA
>JBPEWX010000377.1:0-2512 GCA_052032235.1 Ilumatobacter sp.
CTCGAGCACGTCGGCGTCGACGTCGTCGGGATCGACAGCGTTCGCGAAGTCCTCGACGTCGGAGACCGAGATGCTGCCGGCGACCTTGTCGGCGACGCAGGCGGCCTCGTCCTCCGGCGCGCCCTGGTCGACGAACGCCTGAGCGATCTCGTCCGCCGAGGCACCGCCGCCACCCGACTCGTCGTCGCCTCCACCGCAGGCGGCGAGCGGCAGCGCCATCGCCGCCAGGGTGATCGTCATCGTCGTGAGCTTCTTCATGGGTTTCCTCCACTCCGTCGGCCACCCCGTCGGTGACCACACGGGCGACGGTACGGACGGCACCCCACCCCGGGCATCGGGAAGATTCCCGAACTGCGCCGCCCGCCGCCAAGGATCTCGGCGGCTGTGGTGCGGGATGTCGGACTCAGGTCACCGAGATCTCGGGGTGTTGCGGAGGTGATTCTCGGCGGCTGTAGTCCAGGATGTCGGACTCAGGTCACCGAGAAACCTCCCGTGCGCCGGGTCAGTTCGTGAAGCGGCCGGCGTCGGGCGCTCGGTAGACCTCGGTGTGGTCGGGCGGGAGCGGCTCGTTGCCGAGGATCAAGTCGGCGGCTCGCTCGGCGATCATCATCGTCGGGGCGTAGATGTTGCCGTTGCTGACCGCCGGCATCACCGACGCGTCGACGGCGTACAACCCCTCGGTGTGGTGCACCCGCATCGTGTCCGGGTCGACGACCGCCATCGGATCGGACACCGGCCCCATCTTCGCCGTGCATGACGGGTGGAGCGCGGTCTCGGCGTCGCGGCGGACCCAGTCGAGGATCTCCTCGTCGGTCTCCACCGACGGACCCGGCGAGATCTCGCCGCCGTCGTACGGCGCGAACGCCGGCTGGCTCAGGATGTGGCGGGTGGTGCGGATCGCCTCGATCCACTCCCGCCGGTCGTTCTCGGTCGACAGGTAGTTGAACCGCACGGCCGGGTGCTCACGCGGGTCGGTCGACCGGATCTTCACGTTGCCTCGGACGTCGCTGTACATCGGGCCGACGTGCACCTGGTAGCCGTGCCCGCCCTCGGGCGACGACCCGTCGTAGCGGATCGCGATCGGCAGGAAGTGGAACATCAGGTTCGGGTACTCGACGTCGTCGTTGCTGCGCACGAACGCCCCGGCCTCGAAGTGGTTCGTCGCCGCCGGCCCGCGCCGGAACAGCCACTGCAACCCGATGAACGGGCGACGCCACGTCGCGTTGTACGGCTGCATCGACACCGGCTGTGTGCACGCGTGCTGCACGTACACCTCGAGGTGATCCTGCAGGTTCTCGCCCACGCCGGGCACCTCTGCCACGACGTCGATCCCGAGCGACTCCAGATGGTCGCGTTCGCCGACGCCGCTCAACTGCAACAGCTGCGGCGTGTTGAACGCGCCGCCGCAGCACACGACGTTCGACGCTCGCACCGTGTGGGTGCGGCGTCCGCGTCGGTACTCGACGCCGACGGCGCGGTTGCCCTCGAACAGGATCTTGTTCGCTTGGGCGAGGGTGCGCACGGTCAGGTTCGGTCGGTCGAGCACCGGGTGCAGGTACGCCCGTGCCGCGCTGAGGCGGCGGCCTCTCGTCATGTTCTTGTCGAACACGGCGAAGCCTTCCTGGCGGAACCCGTTGACGTCGCTGGTCGACGCGAACCCCGCCTGCGGCCCGGCTTCGAGCCAGGCCTGGAACAGGGGAGTGCTGGCCGGACCGGTTTCGAGCTGCAGCGGGCCGTCGTCGCCACGCCACGCGTCCCCGCCGAGGAGGCGATTCTCCATCCGCTTGAAGTAGGGGAGGCAGTGGGCGTAGTCCCACTGCTCCAGCCCGGGCGTGGCGCCCCACTTGTCGAAGTCCATCGGGTTCCCCCGCTGGAAGATCATCCCGTTGATGCTCGACGACCCGCCGAGCACCTTGCCGCGGGCGTGGTAGACCCGACGCCCGTTCATGTGCGGCTCGGGTTCGCTCTCGTACTTCCAGTCGTAGAAGCGGCTGCCGATCGGGAAGGTGAGCGCGGCGGGCATGTGGATGAAGACGTCCCACTTCCAGTCGGTCCGTCCCGCTTCGAGCACGAGCACCCGGTTCGACGGGTCGGCACTCAACCGGTTGGCCAGCGCACACCCGGCGCTGCCGCCACCCACGATCACGTAGTCCCAAGGTCGGTCGTCGTCACCGGCGCCGCGTCGAAGCCGGTCGAGCATCTTCATGAGTCGTGATCCTTTCGTCGAAGCTCGGTGTCAGAACAGCGGTGTGCCGTCGACATAACCGAGTTCGAGCAGTTCGGTGCCGGGCGCCACCTCGGCCAGCTTCTCGCGGATCGGCGCCACGTCGGTGTCGATCGAGAAGCCCGGCAGCCAGTTGTCGTGGTGACACAGGATGGCGCGTTTCGGAGCGATCCGTCGGATGTGGTCGGCGACGAACTCGGCGAGGGTCCCCTGGATCGGCTCGCCGTCGACGTTGGCGCGGCCGGCAGCGGCGACGATCGCGACGTCGGCGTCGAGGTCGTCGACGAT
>JBPEWX010000378.1:0-4475 GCA_052032235.1 Ilumatobacter sp.
ACGAAGGTTCGGGTCGAGGCGCGCCGGAGCGTCGACCGCGCCGCGGCGCGACGAGACGCGCACGACCTCGCCGTCGGCGATGCCGAGCCGCTCGGCATCGGCGGGGGAGATGTCGATGGTCTCGCCGAGCCGGTTGGGACTGCGGTACCCGCCCGACTGGACACCGGTGTTGTACGAGTCGAGTCGGCGTCCCGTGGTCAGCCGGAGCGGGTACTCGTCGTCGAGCGCCTCGACCGGCGGATCGTGTTCGACCACGCTGAACGGCGCCGGCCGTCCACGCTCGCCGGGGTCATCGGCCCACAGACGCCCGTGGAGGAACGGCGGTTCGAGCGTGTCGTCGGTGTAACACGGCCATTGGATGCCCCCGAGCTGCTCGAGCCGGCTCCACGGCATGCCGGCGTGCATCGGCGACAGACGGCGGAGCTCGTCCCAGATCTGTTCGTGGTCGTCGTAGTGCCACTCGTGTCCGAGTCGGCGGGCGAGCTCGACGAGGATGTCGATGTCGTCGCGTGCTTCACCCGGCGGCTCGATCGCCTTGCGGACCCGCTGGACCCGTCGCTCGGAGTTGGTCACGGTGCCGTCCGACTCGCACCACGAGGCAGACCCCGGCAAGACGACGTCGGCGAGCTCGGCCGTCTTGGTGAGATAGATGTCGAGCACCACCAGGTGGTCACGGCTCGACAACAGCTCGACGGCCTTGCTGACGTCGGCTTCGGATTGCGCCGGGTTCTCACCGATAACGAACAGCGAACGCAGCTTGTCGCGCTCCATCGCCTCGAACATCTCGGTGAGGTGCATCCCGTCGGACGGCGGAACGTTCGCGCCCCATTCGGCGTCGAACTTCGCACGTGCCGCGTCGTCGGTGACGTCCTGGAAACCGGGCAGCTTGTTCGGCAGCGCACCCATGTCGCCGCCGCCTTGCACGTTGTTCTGACCCCGCAGCGGCGTGAGCCCGGCGCCGTAGCGACCGACCTGTCCGGTGAGCAGCGCCAGGTTGCACAGCGCCAGCACGTTGTCGACCCCGTTGTGGTGCTCGGTGATGCCGAGCGTCCAGCACAGCTGCGCCGCCTCGGCGGTCGCGTAGGCGTGCGCCAGCTCACGGATCGCGTCGGCCGGGACACCGGTGACCGCCTCGCCGCGCTCGAGCGTCCACGGTTCGACCGACGCCGCGTACTCGTCGAACCCGCTCGTCGCCCGTTCGATGAAGTCGGTGTGGGCGAGTCCGGCGTGGATGATCTCGCGTGCCACCGTGTGGGCGAGCGCGATGTCGGTACCGACGTGCAGGCCGAGCCAGCGGTCGGCGAACTGTGCCGTCTCACTGCGGCGCGGATCGACCGAGTAGAGCTTCGCCCCGCGCTCGACCGCGGTGAGGACGTGATGGAAGAAGATCGGGTGCGCGTTGCGCGCGTTCGACCCCCACATCACGATCAGGTCGGCGTCCTCGGCCTCCTGGTACGACGACGTGCCGCCGCCTGCTCCGAACACGGTGGCCAGACCGACCACGGAAGGAGCGTGTCAAGTGCGGTTACACGAATCGATGTTGTTCGTGTCGAGCGCCGTACGGGCGAGCTTCTGCGCGACGAAGTTCATCTCGTTGGTCGACTTCGAGCACGAGAACATGCCGATCGCCTCACCACCGTGCTCGTCGAGCGTCCGTCGGAAGCCGTCGGCGGCACGTTCGAGCGCCTCGTCCCATGTCGCCGGTCGCAGCTCGCCGTGATCCCGGACCATCGGCGTCGTCAACCTGGCCTGGGGACGGAAACGGTGCGGGCGATGCGGGTGGCGTGCCATACGAACGACTGTATCCGAGGGCCGTTCGACCCTTTCGGAGCCACGTGCACCGAATGGATGCTCGATCGTGCGAGCATGATCGTCGTTCATGAGACGCCTGGAGGGAACCATGACGCTGCCGCCCGATCTCGACATCGCCCGATCCGTGACGCCGAAGCCGGTGCGCGACATCGCCGCCGACATGGGGCTCGACGCGGACCTGCTCCGCCCGTACGGCGACGACGTCGCCAAGATCGATCTCGCAGCGATCGACCGGCTCGCCGACCGGCCGAAGGCGAAGTACGTCGTCGTCACGGCGATCACGCCCACGCCGTTGGGCGAAGGCAAGACGACCACGGCGGTCGGTCTCGGGCAGGCGATGGCGCACATCGGCAAGCAGGCCACCTTGTCGCTCCGACAGCCCTCCATGGGGCCGACGTTCGGGATCAAGGGCGGCGCCGCGGGCGGTGGGTACAGCCAGGTCATCCCGATGGAGCTCCTCAACCTCCACCTCACCGGCGACTTCCACGCCGTCACCGCCGCCCACAACCTGCTGGCGGCGATGGTCGACAACCACCTGCACCACGGCAACGAACTCGACCTGGCGCTCGATGACATCACGTGGCGTCGTGTCCTCGACGTCAACGATCGGGCGCTGCGCAACATCGTGATCGGGCTCGGCGGCAAGGTCGACGGCGTCCCGCGGCAAACCGGGTTCGACATCACCGCCGCGTCCGAGGTGATGGCGCTGTTGGCGCTGACGACCTCGGCGGACGATCTCCGCGAGCGCCTCGGACGGATCGTCGTCGGCTACACCCGGGCGGGCGATCCGGTCACGGCAGAACAGCTGGGGGCGGCAGGGTCGATGGCGGTCATCCTCCGCGACGCCCTGGCGCCGAACCTGTTGCAGACGCTCGAGCACACACCCGTGATCGTGCACACCGGTCCGTTCGGCAACATCGCGACCGGCAACTCGTCGGTGATCGGCGACCTGATCGGCATCCGAACGGGTGAATACCTGATCACCGAGGCCGGTTTCGGCGCCGACATGGGTGCGGAACGGTTCTTCAACATCAAGTGTCGGACCTCCGGCCTGGTGCCCGATGCCGCCGTCGTGGTCGCCACCATCCGTGCGCTCAAGGCGCACTCCGGCAACTACCGCATCGTCGCCGGGAAGCCGCTCCCGGACGATCTGTTCGACGAGCGCCCCGACGACGTCGAGGCCGGGGCAGCGAACCTGCGCAAGCAGATCGAGAACGTGCAGGCGCACGGCATCACGCCCGTCGTGGCGATCAACGCCTTCCCGTCCGATCACCCCTCCGAGCACGAAGTCGTCCGCCGGATCGCCGAGTCGATGGGCGTTCGCGCCGAGGTGTGCACCAACGTCGTCGACGGTGGCGCCGGCGCCAAGGCCCTGGCAGAAGCGGTCGTCGAGGCGTGCGACGAGCCGAGCGACTTCCGCTTCCTGTACGACACCGCCGACTCCCTGAAGACCAAGATCGAGAAGGTCGCGACCCGCATCTACGGTGCCGAGCGGGTCGAGTACACCGGCCCGGCGAGTCGACAGATCGCCGGCTACGAAGCCAACGGTTTCGGCGACCTGCCCGTCTGCATCGCCAAGACCCACCTCTCGATCTCGGGTGACGCATCGTTGAAGGGCGCTCCGACGGGGCACACGCTGCAGGTGCGTGAGGTGCGCGCGTCGGTCGGCGCCGGCTTCGTGTACCCGATCTGCGGCACCATGAGCACGATGCCGGGCTTGTCGAAGCAGCCGGCTGCCACCCGGATCGACTTCGACGACGACGGCCGGATCGTCGGCCTGTCCTGACCCGTTCCGGCGCTAGGTTCGGGGGCGTGACCGACAGCTTCGAACGTACGGCCGGCGGGGCGATCCTGCTCGACGGCAACCGGCTCCGCGACGAGATCGTCGTCCAGATCCGTGACGATCTGGAGGGTCTCGGGAGCCCGAACGTGTGCCTGGCCACGGTGCTCGTCGGTGGCGACAAGCCGAGTCGGATCTATGTGCGGATGAAGCAACGCAAGGCCGAAGAGGCCGGCATGAACTCTCGTCACGTCGAGATCCCCGAGACCGCCACACAGGCCGACGTCGAGGCGGCGGTGCAGGAGCTCGTCGACGACCCCGACGTTCACGGCATCCTCGTCCAGCTCCCGCTCCCTGACGGCTTCGACCCCGAGCCGGTGTTGGCGCTGATCCCGCCGGAGAAGGACGTCGACGGTCTCACCGAGCGGTCGATGGGTCGCCTGATCCGTGGTCTGCCCGGTCATGTGCCGTGCACGCCGCTCGGTGTGATGCGGCTGATGGAGCGCTACGGCGTCGACACGGCAGGCAAGCGTGCCGTGGTGGTCGGCCGGTCGACGCTCGTCGGCCTGCCACAGCTGCTCCTCCTCGGGCGCAAGGGCGTCGACGCCACGGTCACCCTGGCGCACTCCCGCACCCCCGACATGATCGAGGTGTGTCGTGAGGCCGACATCCTGGTGGCCGCTGCGGGGCAGGCGCGCATGATCACCGCCGACCACGTGAAGCCCGGCGCGGCGGTGCTCGACGTCGGCGTGTCACGCAGCGAGGCCGGCATCGTCGGCGACGTCGACTTCGACGCCGTGCAGGCGGTCGCCGGAGCGATCACCCCCATGCCCGGTGGCACCGGCCCGATGACGATCGGCTGCCTCCTCGAGAACACCGTCGC
>JBPEWX010000379.1:0-5058 GCA_052032235.1 Ilumatobacter sp.
TCGTCGAGGTGGCGTTCGACGAGCCCGGTGTCGAGTCGGCCGGCGCGGACGTCGCCGAGCGACAGCAACCGGCGGAGGAACCCGACGTTGGTGGTGACACCGGCGAGCACGGTGTCGGCGAGCGCACGATCGAGCGTCTGCAACGCCTCGGCCCGGTCGGCACCCCAGGCGATCACCTTCGCGAGCATCGGGTCGAAGTTGCTGCCGACGACGGTGCCGGCGGCGACGCCGGAGTCGACACGAACGCCGTCGAGATCGGGCTCCCGGTAGCCGACGATCTCACCACCCGTCGGCAGGAAACCGCGCGCTGGATCTTCGGCGTACACGCGCACCTCGACGGCGTGGCCGTCGAACGTCAGCTCGTCCTGCGCCTTCGGGATCGGCTCGCCGGCGGCGATGCGTACCTGCCACTCGACCAGATCGACGCCGAAGATCGCCTCGGTCACGGGATGCTCGACCTGGAGGCGGGTGTTCATCTCCATGAAGAAGAACTCGTCGGGCCGATCGGACGACACGATGAACTCGACGGTGCCGGCGCCGACGTACCCGCACGCACGAGCCGCATCGACCGCCTGCTGCCCCATCGCTGCCCGCGTCTGCGGCGTCAGCAGCGGCGACGGCGCCTCCTCGACGATCTTCTGGTGGCGACGCTGGAGCGAGCACTCGCGCTCGGCGAGGTGCACGACGTTGCCGTGGGTGTCGGCGACGACCTGGATCTCGATGTGGCGAGGGTTCGTCACGAACCGTTCGACGAGCAGGGTGTCGTCGCCGAAGCTGTTCGTCGCCTCACGTCGGGCGGACGCGATTGCGTCGGCCAACTCGTCCTCGGCCTCGACCAAGCGCATGCCTTTGCCACCCCCGCCGGCCGACGGCTTCAGCAGCACGGGGAAGCCGACCTCGCGGGCTGCGTCGGCCAGCGCTGCGTCGTCGAGTCCGGCGCCGCTCGACCCGGGCACGGTCGACACGCCGGCGGCCGCGACGGTGGCCTTGGCGGCGATCTTGTCGCCCATCGCCTCGATCGCCGCGGCCGGTGGACCGATGAAGGTGACGCCGGCGTCGGCACACGCTCGCGCCAGGGCGGGGTTCTCCGACAGGAAGCCGTAGCCGGGGTGGATCGCCTGGGCACCGGTCGTACGGGCGGCGGCGATCACGTCGTCGACCGACAGGTACGACCCGATGCGAACTGACCGGTCGGCCGCCCGGCGGTGCACGCCGCCCTCGTCGGCATCGGTGTACACGGCGACCGAGGTGATGCCGAGGTCGCGAAGTGTGCGCGCCACCCGGACGGCGATCTCGCCCCGGTTGGCGATCAGCACGGTGTCGAACGTCATCGTCATCACATCCGGAAGACGCCCCAGGCGACGTCGTCGAGCGGGGCGCCACCGACGGTCGACAGGGCGAGGCCGAGCACGTCGCGGGTCTGGTCGGGTTCGATGATGCCGTCGTCCCACAGGCGAGCGGTCGAGTAGTACGGGTGCCCCTGGTGTTCGTACTGCTCACGGATCGGCGCCTTGAACGCCTCCTCCGCCTCGGGCGACTCGAAGTCGCCGCGCACGGTCGCCAGCACCGACGCCGCCTGCTCGCCACCCATCACCGAGATGCGCGAGTTCGGCCACATCCACAGGAACCGGGGCGAATAGGCCCGACCGCACATCGAGTAGTTGCCGGCGCCGAACGAGCCACCGATGACGACGGTCAGTTTCGGGACCCGGCACGTGGCGACCGCGGTGACCATCTTGGCGCCGTGTTTCGCGATGCCGGCGTTCTCGTAGTCGCGCCCGACCATGAAGCCGGAGATGTTCTGGAGGAACACGAGCGGGATGCCGCGCTGGTCGCACAGCTCGATGAAGTGGGCACCCTTCTGCGCCGACTCACCGAACAGGATCCCGTTGTTGGCGACGATCCCGACCGGGTGCCCCCAGATGTGTGCGAACCCGGTGACGAGCGTGCTCCCGTAGTGCTCCTTGAACTCGCTGAAGCGCGAGCCGTCGACGACACGGGCGATCACTTCACGCACGTCGTACGGGTGACGGCTGTCGGTCGAGACGACGCCGGTGAGTTGCGTCGGGTCGACCGCCGGCGGTTCGGGTGTCAGCACCTCCCACGGCGGTGCGGCGGTCGGCGGCAGCGTCGCAACGATGTCGCGAACGATCTGGAGGGCGTGCCGGTCGTCTTCGGCGAGGTGGTCGACGACGCCCGACACGTGGCTGTGCACGTAACCGCCGCCGAGGTCTTCGGCCGACACCTCCTCGCCGGTCGCCGCTTTCACGAGTGGCGGACCCCCGAGGAAGATCGTGCCCTGGTCGCGCACGATGATCGCCTCGTCCGACATCGCCGGCACATAGGCGCCGCCTGCCGTGCACGAGCCGAGCACGGCAGCGATCTGGGCGATGCCCTTCGACGACATCTGCGCCTGGTTGTAGAAGATCCGACCGAAGTGCTCACGGTCGGGGAACACCGAATCCTGCTCGGGGAGGAAGGCGCCGCCCGAATCGACGAGATAGATGCACGGTAGGCGGTTCTGGAGGGCGACCTCCTGTGCCCGCAGGTGCTTCTTGACCGTGATCGGGTAGTACGTGCCGCCTTTGACCGTGGCGTCGTTGGCGACGATCACGCACCGTCGGCCCGACACTTGGCCGACGCCGGTGATGATGCCGGCCGCCGGTGCGTCACCGTCGTACATGTCGTGCGCTGCCAGTCCCGACAGCTCGAGGAACGGCGTGCCGGGGTCGAGCACGCCGTCGACCCGGTCGCGAGGGAGCAACTTGCCCCGCTCGACGTGCCGGGTGCGGGATCGCTCCGAACCACCGAGTCGGGCGGTCGCGGTGACCGATCGCAGGTCGTCGATCAAAGCATCGAAGCGTGATCGGTTGGCGGCGAACGCGTCGGCGTTCGGGTCGCAGGTCGTCGTCAACACCGGCCAGTCGGGCACGGGGCGACCTTAACGCCGACTAAGCCCCGTGTCGAGATCGAGCGGGTCGGAACACCTGAGCCCGGATTAAGGTCGACGCCGATGACGGCGACCGGACCCGCCCCGACCGGACGCGGCGTGAGCACCCGACGCCGCGAGCTGATCGCGATCGCCGCCGACCTCTTCGCCGAGCACGGCTTCGCGAACGTCACGGTCGACGACATCGGTCGCGCCGCCGGGGTCAGCGGCCCGGCGCTCTACCACCACTTCGACGGCAAGGAAGCGCTCCTCGGCGAGATGCTCGTCGACATCAGCGAATATCTCCTGGAGGGTGGCCGAGCCGTCGCGTCGGAGGGCGACGACGTCGTCGAGCGCCTGATCCGCTTCCACGCCGAGTTCGCCGTCGACCATCGCGCACTCATCACGGTCCACTTCCGCGATCTCGTCCACGCCCGGCCCGACGACGAGGCGCGCGTGCGCTCGATCCAACACGACTACGTCGAGGTGTGGCGGGACGCGCTCCACGCACACGATCCGGCGCTCGAACCGTCGACGACCCTCGCAGCGGTCCACGCCACCTTCGGCCTCATCAACTCGACCCCGCACAGTGGCCGACTCCCCCGCGAGGCGATGCTCGACCTGCTGTCCGAGATGGCGGCGGCGGCGCTCTTCGCCACGACACGCCACTGACCGACCACACAGAGCGCCCAGCCAGAAGAATTCTTCACGGAACGTCGCAATTGCGTTGCTCCGACCACCCGCCGCCGGACAGAATCGGCACACCGGACGGCAGACCGATCTGCGACACGGACGGGCACGGTGCCCTTCCGACCTGGGACAGCAACGGTCGACTGCCGCCAGCGGTGTCACCCCTCCTCACCGAGGGGTGGCGGCGCGCCCCGGCGGCCGTCAGCCGACGGGCTCGGGCACGCGCCCGCCCATCAGGTCGACGAAGTTGTCGTGATAGAACGCGTGGCGGTCGGCGTCCGAACAGCCCGCCATCGACCGCTCGAACCGCTCGATCGGACGGCGCCCACCCTCGACGTGGGGATAGTCACTCGAGAACAACACGGTCTCGACGCCCGCCTGATCGATGATCCAGCCGACGTCCTCGGTCGGGTACGGCGTGAACTTCATCTGGCGCCGGACGTACTCGCTCGGCCGCAGCGAGAGCGCCTGGAGACGTTCCTCGTGGCGGGCGAACGCCTCGAACGCCGACTCCATCTGCCGCATCCACGACGGCACCCAGATCGCGCCCTGTTCGATCACGCCGATCTGCAGGCTGGGGAACCGCTCGAACACACCGTCGAAGAGCATCGTGGCGAGCGTCTGGGCCGGTGGGCCGGGGATGGCCATGTAGTCGACGGAGCGGAAGTTCTCCTCGCCGCCGTGGAAGTCGGGCGGCACCGGCAGGCCGTTGTCGAAGTAGTGCGGATCGAGCAGCTGGCCCGTGCCACCGACGTGGAACACGATCGGTACGCCCGCTTCCTGTGCCGCAGCCCAGACCCGGTCGAGCCCGACGTGGCTCGGCGAATGGCTCGGCGGGCACCCCGACGCGACGAGCAACGCGCCGGCGCCCATCTCGATCGCCTCGGCGGCGAGTTCGGCGGCCTCGTCGATGTAGGCGAGCGGCACGTACATCGTCGAGAGCAGACGCTGGTCGACCGAACAGAACTCGGCCATCGCTCGGTTGTGGGCGCGGGCGGCACCGATCGCCAGGTCTCGGTCACCCGAGTGTTCCCACTCGAACAGGCGCGAGTTGTGGAAGGTGTTGAACACCAGCTGGCTCGCGAAGCCGAGCAGGTCGAGCGCCCTGGGACGATCGTCGGCCAGGAACGACCCGGTCGCCGCGAAGTTCTTGCGCAGCATGATCTCGTCGGCCTCGACCGCCCGGTACTCGTCGGACCGGTGCGTGTCGGCGAGGCGATCGAACGCCGCGGTCAGGTCGTCGCGTCGCTCGAGCAGGTCGTCGGACTGTCGGAGTTCGTTGCCGCCGGGGTAGCTGAGGATCTCGATCCGGTCCCGGATCGCCGGGTCGGCGTGGTCGTACAACCACGTCGGCGTTTCCATGATGTGGGCGTCGGCGTCGTGGACGACGAGCCCGGTCGAGTTGTAGGCCATGGACGATTGTCGCGCCGTCGCACCGT
>JBPEWX010000038.1:0-14850 GCA_052032235.1 Ilumatobacter sp.
GGACGGGTCGATCGGCACGACGGCCATGGCCGCTGCGGCTTCGCCCGGACCGAAGTTGACCGCCGAGGTGTCGGGCCCGTCCGTCGGGCCGCAGTCGTCGAGGGCGAGATGGCCCGCTCGCGCCGGGTTGACCGCCGTCAGGTTGATCATCGCGGCGGTGGCATCGGCGGGCGGCGCGGTGTCGACCGGGAGGCGCCATCCGGCCTCGGGCACGCCGGTGAGGTTGCACTGCTCGAGCGTCGACCCGTCGTCGGTCACGGTGTCGAAGCAGCGGCGGCGTGGGTCGTTCTCGAGGTTGAAGGCAGCGATCGCAGCGGCTTGTTCGGGGGTGCCCCGGAACTCGAAGTGCGGCGGGTCGCGGTAGACGGTCGTGCGCTGCGTGCTCGTGCTCTGACAGCCGCTGTTCCAGCCGTACCCACCCCAGTACAGGCCCCACTTCTCGGCCGTCTGGACGACCCACTGGGGCATGTCGGTCTGCATCGGCGTCTGGCAGGCGGTCTTGCCGTCGATGCCGGCGTACGACCGGATCGGGTTCGTGCCGGCGTTCATGTCGATCGCGAGTCCCCAGGCGTGGTTCGACAGGTCGTCGGGGTCGCCCGAGGGACAGCTCCAACCGCCGTTGCCGCTGGTGCAACGGAACGAGTAGCCGACGGCGCCGTGGACGTCGTAGCCGTTGTCCTGGATCTCGTTCAGGAATCCCTCGAACAGCGGTTGCGCGGCACGGTGGGTCTGGAGCGTCCCGGCGGCCATGCCGGCGACGTCGTCGACGTTCGCGGCGATCTGGGTGCTCTCCCAGGTCGACAGCGCCGAGGAGCCGTTGTACCAGTATCCCTTCCAGTCCCAACCGGCGCCGACGCCCGGCGCCGGAGGTTGCCCCCACCCGATGTCGGACGGGTCGTTGTAGAACACCATGAGGCAGCCGGCGACGTCGCCGGAGTCGGCCTGGGTCGTGGTGCACCGTGGTGGCGTCACGGGGAGGGTCCAGGGGGTGTCGAGGTTCGCCTCGACCGTCGTCGCCGGGGAGGCGGCCGAGATGGCGAGCGCACTGGCGGCCACCATCGAGGTGACGAGGGCGGTGCGGAGAAGTCGTGAGGTCGTGGTCATGGTCCTGTGGAGCGGGCCCGCTTCGTCATCAAACCGTAATACGTCATGAAACCGTAACATTCGATCGCGGGAAACCCACCGCGCGTGTCATCGGCACGGTGCCGCTCCCGCTTGAGCGGTGTCGGGCCGGGTCGTCCTCGCCGACACGCGAGACCTACGGTTCGCCCGGTGGGACACGGGGAGCGAGCGGACCGATCCGTCGACGCACGTCGCGGTCGCCGCTCGCTGGCCCTCGCCCTGTACGCCGTTGCCTTCGGCACCAACGTCGCCACCCCCTTGTTCCTGATCTACGAGCAGGAACTCGATCTGTCGCGGTGGACGGTCACGGCGCTGTTCGCGATCTATCCGATCGGCCTGGCGCCCGCCCTCGCCTACGCCGGGCCCACGTCCGACGTGCTCGGTCGGCGCGTGGTCGTCGTGCCCGGGCTCGTGCTGTCGGGCGTGGCGTCGGCGGTGATGATGCTCGGTTCCGATTCGCTGGGCTTCCTCTTCGTCGGGCGACTGCTCTTGGGGGCGGTGTCCGGGCTCGTCCTCGTCGTGGCGAGCGCGTGGATGCAAGAACTCGGTGACCGCACGCCGATGTGGAACGCCCGGCTGCTCGGGCTGGTGATGTACGGCGGCTTCGGGCTCGGGCCCCTCGTGAGCGGCATCCTCGGCCAGTGGTCGGCCCGACCGCTGATCTGGCCGTACGTCGTCCATCTCGCACTCGTCGCGGCCGGCCTGGCCGTGATCGGTACCGTCCCCGAGACCGTCACCCGTCGACGCCGCCGCATCACACCGAACCTGGGCGTGCCGGCCGGCGCGTCGTCGGAGTTCTGGCGGGTCCTGGTGCCGACGGCGCTCGGCGTGTTCGGCTTCCCCTCGCTGGTGTTCGGGCTCTTCCCGGTCTTGCTCCGGCCGGCGATGGCCGACCTCGCGGTCTTCGTCACCGGCGTCGTGTTCGTCGTATCGATGGGCCTGATCGTCCCGGCCCAACTGTGGGTCGGCCGCGTCGGCGCCTACCGCGCTGCGCCGTGGGGCCTCGTCCTCGGCACCACGGGCACCCTGCTGGGGCTGCTCTCGTTCGGGACCGGCTGGTGGGGCGTGCTGTTCCCCGCCTCGGTCGCGATGGGAACGGCGTCGGGGATCTGCATGACGTCGGGTCTCCGCTTCGTCGAGGTCCTGGCCGACCCGGCGCAGCGAGGAGCGCTCACCGGCTCGTTCTACGCTGCCGCCTACGCCGGCATGACCATGCCGCTCGTGGCGTCGACCGCGGCACGAGCCGTCGGATACGAAGCGGTGCTCGTCGCGATCGCCGGTGTCGGCGTCGTCCTGTCGTGGTGGGTCACGCACGCCACGCGCGAACTCCGTCGCGCCGTCGCCTGACCCGGCCGCAGACGCGCACCCCTTCGGTATGGTCGGCCGCGTGATCTCTTGCGTCTACTGCGGAGGCGCGCACGAGCGCCCGGCCGACGTCAAACGCTGCTGGGCCGAGCAGCAGGGCGCCGAGCCGCGGGACGCCGAGGCTCGGCACGAGCCGCCGACCAACGCCCGACCCGGCGATGCCACGCCGGCACCTGGGCGACCACCCGCCGCTTCAGCCCCCCGACGCCCGGCGCGCTCGTCGGCGGTCGCGTCGCCGACACGGGCGCGCGCCCGCGTCGCACTGCGGCGTGGCCCACGGACGCTCGGCCGCAACGTGGTGGTCGCCGCCGGGGCGTCGGCCCCCGACGAGTGGGCCGATGCGCCTCGCTTCACCATCGACGAGGCGACGCTCGCTGCGCCGGCCGCGGCCGTCGACGCCGCCCGCCGGGCGGCGCATGCGGCCGACGGGGTCGTGTTCGAGGTGACGGTTCCGTTCGACGATCCGCCCGCACAGATCGAGACGCGGCCCGGCTACGACGTCGGGGTCGACCACGAGTTCCTCCTCGACGAGTTGCACCACCTCGTCTGGGCGAACGCGATCGACGCACGCGACCCCGAGCACCCGCGATGGGCGCTCGTCGACCACGCCCTCGCCGGCGGGGCGACCGTCGGCGGTGCCGCCGACGTCGTCGACGCCGCCGACCGTCCGCTCTGGCTCGACGGAGGGCCCATCCGGCACCACGCCCCGCTCGACGGCGTCGAGGTGATCGGTCGCGTGGCGATCGAACACGGGGTGCTCGGCGCGCCGGGGGCGAACGAGAGCGACGCCGATCTCGCTCCCGATCAGCTCGCGGCGGTGACCCACCACACCGGCACCGCTCGCATCATCGCCCCGGCGGGTTCGGGCAAGACCCGGGTGCTCACCGAGCGCGCCCGCCACCTCGTGACCCGCTGGAACATCCCGCCGAGCGCGATCTGTCTGGTGGCGTTCAACAAGCGGGCACAGATCGAGATGGCCGACCGGCTGGCCGACGTCGCCGGGCTCCAGGTGCGCACGCTCAACTCCATCGCCCTCGCCATCGTCAACGGCACCCCGCCGTTCGCTCCGACTTCCGGCCGGCGGGCGACGATCGACGAACCGGAGGTCCGGCGCATCATCCAGCGGTTCGTGTCGACGCCCCGACGCCGCAACGTCGACCCCATCGCACCGTGGATCGAGGCGCTGAGTCTCGTCAGGCTCGGGCTGGTCGCTCCCGAGGAGGCCGAGATGCGCTACGGCGGCGACGTCGACGGCCTCGCGCAGATGTATCCGCGGTACCGGTCGGAGCTCGACCGGGGAGGCGTCGTCGACTTCGACGGACAGATCGACCTGGCGATCGCCACACTGCTGGCCGACCCGGATGCTCGTGCCGCCGCCCAGCGGGCGTGCCGGATGCTCCTCGTCGACGAGTTCCAAGACCTGACGCCGGCACACCTCCTCCTCGTCCGGCTGCTCGCCGGCAGCGGCGGTTCCGTGTTCGGGGTGGGCGACGACGACCAGACGATCTACGGGTACAACGGCGCCGACCCCGGCTGGCTGATCGACTACGCACGCTGGTTCCCGGGTGCCGGCGACCACCCGCTCGAGGTCAACTACCGCTGCCCCGAACCGGTGGTCGAGATCGCCGACCGGCTGCTGCGGCACAACCGGCGTCGCGTCGACAAGACCATCCGGTCCCGGCCCGACGCACCCGGCCGATGGCACATCGCGCCCGGCGACGACACGGTCGCCGCAACGGTCGCCGCCGTGCGCGAGGCGCTCGCCGCCGGCGCCTCGCCGAGCGACGTCGCCGTGCTCACCCGAGTCAACGCGCTCCTGGCTCCGGTGCAGATCGCGCTCGGGGCGGCACGCGTCGGTGTGCACGGGGGCGTCGGCACCGAGTTCGTCGACCGCACCTCCGTCCGTGCCGCGCTGGCCTGGCTGCGACTCGCGTCCGGCAATCCGTTCGCGCCCGACGACCTCGTCGAAGCAATGCGACGCCCGTCCCGCTCGCTCCACCCCCGGATCATGGAGTGGGTCACCGAGCAGGGCGATCCCGATGCGCTCCAGCGGCTCGCCGACCGGCTCAACAACGAGCGCGATGCCCAGAAGCTCGGCGAGTTCGTCACCGACATCCGACGGCTCACGGCGATGGTGCGCCGGGAGGCACCGACCGACCGCATCATCGCGACCCTCGTCGACGACATCGGGCTCGGCGGCGCCGTCTCGACGCTCGACGACACCCGCCACGGCATGAACCGCGGCGCTCAAGGCGACGATCTGACCGCGCTCCGACAACTCGCCGCACTGCACGCCGCGTCCGGAACCGACGACGGGTTCGAGACGTGGCTGCGCGGTTCGCTCAGCGTGCGTCGTCCCACCGAGGGTGTCACGCTCGCCACCGTGCACCGGGTCAAGGGGCAGGAGTGGCCCCACGTCGTCGTGCACCACGCAGCGGCCGACCAGTTCCCGCACCGGTTGGCCGACGATCACGAGGAGGAACGTCGACTCTTCCACGTCGCGATCACGCGAGCCGCCGAGTCGCTCACGGTGGTGCCGGGCGGTTCGCCGACGCCGTTCGTCGACGAGCTCACCACCGAACCACCCGATCCGTCCGAACTCCCGCCCGAACCGCCCCGCCCGCAGCGTGCCGAGCGGGTGGCGAAGGCGAAGCGTGCCACCCCCGATCATCCGTTGCTCGACCGCGGCACGGTGATCGCCGTCGAGGGTCTCACCATCGTCGACCAGGGGCAGGAATGGGTCGTGACGACGATCGAGCCCGACGCGGCGGTCGCCGAGCGCAACGGCAGTACGCGGCGGTTCCGGATCGGTGCGTCGGTCGAGACGGTCGGCAAGCAGCGCGGCAAGCTCGGCGCCCGACCCGGCCGGGTCGATGCCGAGAGCGTCGTGGCGTTCGATCTGCTCCGACGGTTCCGCGATCGCGCCCGCAACGGCAAGCCTGCCTACACCGTCTTCGACGACAAGACCCTGGCGGCGATCGCCGACGGCCGACCGACGTCGCTCGACGAACTGGCCAGGGTCAAAGGCGTCGGGCCCGCCAAGCTCGAGCAGTACGGCGACTCGGTGCTCGCGGTGATCGCCGACGCCGTCGCAGCAGAACCTCCCGACTGAGACGTCACTGTGAACGTTCGGTGTCCGGCTGCTCCTCGGCGTCCTCGTGCGATACCGTCGGCACCGTGACCACCGAACGTTTCGACGTGCTGACCGCACCCCGCCCGGTCTGGCGCGGGTTGCTGCACTCGTGGGCCTTCGTCCTGGCGATCCCCGCCGGTGTCCTGCTGATCCTCGCCGCCGACCACGCGTCGGCCCGGGTCGCTGCGGCGGTGTACGTCGGCTCACTGCTCGCTGTGTTCGGCACCTCGGCCGCGTACCACCGGCTCGCCCACTCGATCCGGGCCCGCACGATCATGCAGCGGCTCGATCACTCCATGATCTACCTCCTCATCGCCGGCACCTATGTGCCGATCTGCCTGCTGGCGCTGCCGCCGGCGTGGGGCATCCCGCTGCTGTCGGTGGTCGGTGGGCTCGGCCTGCTGGGCATCGTGATCAAACTCGCAGCGTTCCGTTCGCTGTCGTGGCTGGGCTACGCGCTGTACCCGATCATGGGTTGGTGCGCTGTCGTCGCGACACCGGCGCTCGGTGCGCACCTCAGCGGGCTGCAGATCGCGCTCGTCGTCGCCGGCGGGCTCGCCTACACGATCGGATTCCCGGTGCTGCTGCTCCGCCGCCCCGATCCGTGGCCGTCGGTGTTCGGCTATCACGAGGTCTGGCACGGCTTCACCGTGCTCGCGGCGGCCCTGCACTTCGGCGCCGTCACGACGCTCGTCGCGGCGTGAGTCGTCCGGCCGGGTAGGTTCCGGCGACATGACGATTCGTTTGGGCCTGATCGCCGCTTCCCGTATCGCGAAGGGGGCGATCATCGATCCGCTCCCCGACGTCGACGGCGTGGAACTCGTCGCCGTGGCGGCCCGTGACGGTGAGCGGGCTCGCGCCGCGGCCGACGAGTGGGGCGCCCGGCTCTCGTTCGGCTCGTACGATGAGTTGTTGGCCTCCGATCAGGTCGATGCGGTCTACATCGGCACGCCTGCTTCGCTGCACCGTGAATGGGCGATCGCCGCGATCGAGGCGGGCAAGCACGTGTTGTGCGAGAAGCCGCTCGCCTCGAACGCCGACGACGCGCGTGCGATCCTCGCTGCGGAACGCGACGGCGTCGTCGTGATGGAGGCGTTCCATTGGCGGTACCACCCGTTCCTCGACCGCATCCGGGCCGTCCTCGACGAGGGCACGCTCGGTCGGATCGACCGCATCGAGGCAGCGTTCGACATCCCCGACGGCCGGATCGGCCGCGACGACATCCGGTGGGACCTGGGACTCGGCGGTGGAGCGACGATGGATCTCGGTTGTTACTCGATCCAGTTCGTCCGGTGGGTCGCCGGCGCCGAGCCCGATGTGGTGTCGGCGACGGCGGAGTGCCCGGTCGAGGGCATCGACGGATCGCTCACCGCCGAGCTGCGCTGGCCGTCCGGGGTGACCGGCCGGATCCAGTCGTCGATGATCGCGCCCGGCGACACCGTCGAGGCATGGTTGCGGGTCGTCGGCGAACACGGACAGATGATCGTGACGAACCCGTTGGCACCGCAGCACGGCGCCACGCTCGTCGTCGACACGGGGGATCGGATCCGCTACGAGGACGCCGACCGGTCGACGACGTACTTCCATCAGCTCGTCGCCTTCCGTGACGCGATCGTCGACGGGGTCCCGTTCCCGACGACGATCGCCGACGGCGTCCGGAACATGGAGGTCATCGACGCCTGCTACCGCGCCGCGGGCATGGAGCCTCGTCCGACCGACCGTTCGTCAGTGCGGTGAGGTGGGGAGCGGGCCCGGGGTCGCCAGCCAACGCACTTGGAGCGGGCGGAGCGTCCACGGGTCCCGATCGGTCGGTGCCAGGAGGTCGTGGGACAGCTCGACCGGTCGCTCGGTGACCGTCGCCGCGGTGTCGCCGACGTTCGCCAAGCCGATCATCGTGCCCCAGCGCGGGTTGTCACGCCGCCAGCCGAAGACATGGACGTTGCCGGTGTCGAACGGGCGAGTGACCGTGTCGACGTCGTCGAACACGCCGTTGGCGCGCCTGACGTCGACGAGGTGCCTGATGCGCGACCAGATCTGTCCGGTGCACGTCGTCGGGTCGTGGCGGAGCTCGGCGAGGGCGTCGTCGAACATCGGACGATGGGCCCACCGCGTGTCGTGTCGGCGGTCGGGGTCGGTCTGCCAGGTGGAGTCGTCGGCCTGACACAATTCGTCACCCATGTACACGATCGGGATACCGCCCCACCCGAACGCGATCGCGTACAGCAGGATCACCCGGTCGACGGCGTGGGCCAGTGCCGCGGCATCGCCGTCGCGCAGTGCTGTGCCGACTCCGGCGAGCGTCGACGCCATGCCGCTGGTGCGTTCGTCGCCGGCGGCCTCGTTCACCCCGAACGGTGTCCCCGCGGCGAACGACGTCGGGAAGTCGCCGCGGAAGAACTCGGCGAGAAATGCGCGGTGACCCGGTCCGGTGACGCCGACCGCGAGCGCGTCGTCGTCGTCGATCGCCCAGCCGATGTCGTCGTGGCACCGCACGTAGGTGAACCAGGTGGTCCGGCCCGGGTGGTCGGGGAGCTGTGACAGCGCCCGGCGCGCCAGATCGGCTCGTCGGGTCGCGATCATCGACCAGCCCTGCACCATCAGCTGGTTGTGGTAGGCGAGTTCGCATTCCCGACGCTCGAGATCGTGACGGCCGAGGTAGGCGACCAGATCGGTCGGGGCGACGATCGCCTCGGCCAGCAACACCGTCGCCGGTGCTGCCATGGCGACCGTCGCTCGCAGCGCTTGGGCGATGAGATGCGCCTCGGGCTGGTTCTGGCAGTTGGTGCCCATCCGCTTCCACGTGAACGCGATCGCGTCGAGCCGCAAGATGTCGACGCCGAGGTTCGCGAGCTCGAGGGCGAGACCGGCGACCTCGACGAGCACGTCCGGATTCGAGTAGTCGAGATCCCACTGGAACTCCCGGAACGTCGTCCAGACCCATTGCTCGAGTTCGGCGTTCCAGGTGAAGTTGCCCGGCGCCATGTCCGGGAACACTTCGGGGAGGTGCTCCTCCCACCGGTCGGGTTCGGTGCGATCGGGGAACAGCCGGTACAGCCCCTGGTGGTAGTCGCTGCCGGCCCGGGCGGCGACGGCCCACTCGTGATCGTCACTCGTGTGGTTCAGGACGAAGTCGAGGCAGAGGTCGATGCCGCCGGCGTGGAGGCCGTCGATCATCGATCGCAGGTCGTCGGCCGAACCCAGCCGTGGGTCGGGGGAGAGGTAGTCGCGGATCGCGTAGCCGCCGTCGCTCTCGCCGTCGCGCGGCCGGAGCACCGACAGGAAGTGCACCGTGTCGACGCCGAGTTCGGTGAGGTAGGGGATCCGATCGGCGACGCTTCGGAGATCGCCGGCAAAGCGATCGAGGTACGCCATGTACCCGATGCGCCGGTTCGACTGGTACCAGTCGTGATCGACGAGGCGTCGGGTGTCGCGCCGAACGAGCGTGTCCGGGCGTTCGTCGGCGGCGCGCGCGGCGCGTTCGACGAGCCGGTCGACCACTGCGTCGATGTCGTCGGGGTACAGCCCGGCCACGGCAGCCCGCAGGTCGGGCAACCAGGCGTGAACGAGATCGTCCCGGTTCACGACTCCGCCGGCGTGGGGGGAAGGTCGATCTGCCGGCCGCACGCGTCACCGTCGAGCAGGTCGGCGATCGTGGTCGGGTCGGTCTCGACCGCCCAGTGGCGTCGACCCTCGTCGTCGAGGCCGGCGATGATGGCGCGCGAGGGCTGCATCTCGCGGTCGTACACGACGGTGTAGGTCTCGAGCGTCGCCTCGGCGACCCGCTCGGTCGGAACGGGTCGTGACGGCAGGGCATCGACCTCGGACTGGGGGCGCGACGAGCGGAATCCGCCCGGTGCCGGCTCGCCGGCCAGCACGATCGCACTGTGCTTCGAGAAATAGCCGCCGTTGCCGGTGAGGAACGCTCGTTGCCCCGGGGTCGCGCGCAGCATGTCGACCGCCCGGGTGAGGGGCAGGATGCAGTAGCAGTTCATCGGTCCGGCGGCGAAGGTGAGGCCACCGGTGATCGTCCAGTCGCGAGCGGGGTCGATGCCGAGTTCACGTTGTGCGACTTGCACGGCCACCGGGAAACACGAGTAGAGGTCGAGCAGAGCGCAGTCGTCGACGTCGACGCCGGCCAAACCGAGCGCGTCGCGTCCCGTGAACCGCATGGCGGGCGACTCGTCGAACGCCCAGCGTCGGGTGATCGAGGGATGGTCGGCAGCGCCCGAGCCCGCCAACGGGAAGACCCACCGATCGCGCGGCACGCCGAGCCGCTCGGCCGCTTCGACCGAGCACATGATCACCGCGCCGCCCTGATCGACGTTCAGGTTCGACGTCATCAGCTTCGGGTAGGGCGACGTGATCGGACGGTTGCCCTCGCTCGGCGTGGCGATGTCGTCGGCCGTCAGCGAGCGTTGCAGCCAGGCGTGCGGGTTGGCGGCGGCGATCTCACTGGCCCGCGCCCACATCGAGCTGATCCGGTGCCGGTGGGCGTCGATCGGCTCGCCGGTCCGGTGTCGCAACGCCGTCTCGGCCATGGCGTAGAACCGGACCGGGTGATGGACGCCGATCGCGTCCTCGGCGGGCGTGGTGAGCGGACTGTCGGAGCCGACGGTCTGGTGGGGCGCTGCGCCATCACGCTCGGGCAGATACGCCGTCGTGATGCCCTTGGCGTGGTCGGCTCGTCGCGTCCGCATCGACTCGGCCGCGCACACCACGGCGACGTCGATCGACCCGTCGACGATCTGCTCGGCGGTGTCGACGACGAGGTCGTAGACCTGGTTGCCGCCCGTCGTCGTCAGCGTGGTCCGGGCGTCGGGTCGTCCGAGACGTTCGGCGATCAGGCGGCCCGGGTCGCGGTACGGCCAGATGCCCCACACGACGCGAACGGCGTCGATCGCGGCACGGAGGTCGGCGGACGCCCCGGCGTCGTCGATCGCCGCCTCCGAGCACCGCGTCATGAGGTCGACGGGCTCCGAGTCGAGGTCTCGATCGTTGCGCTGCCCGGCACCGATGATGACGGGTGTCCGAGGGTCGAGGCGGGTCATCGTGCCCCGTCTCGCGAGCCGGTCGTGGTGTCGTCGCGCGGCGCGCCGAAGGGGGGACTCGAGTGCTGTGCGGTCACGTGATCGAACGTAGCCGAGCGCCTCGCTGCATCGTGTACGCAGCGTGAACAGTCGGAACCTTCCCCCGTCCGGCCCGCCGGACGTGATAGGCACATACGGCAACCGTCGAGATCACACGACTTCGGAGGAGGCGTGCCCATGGCGAATCCCGTGCTGTTGTTGGACGCAGGCTGGCGAGTCGACCGCGTCATCGGGGTCGAGTTCGCGTGCGAACTCCTGGTGACCGGCAAGGCCGTCGCCGCATCGACCGACATCGCCCAGGTGCTCCACTCGCCGTCGATCGAGGTCGCCGTCCCGTCCGTGATCGCCCGGAGCGGGCGTCTCCACGCCGCACAACGCCGCACCCCGACCTGTTCGCCGCGACGGGTACGCCAGCGTGACGCGCACGAATGCCAGTTCGTCATCGACGGCATGCCGTGCGAGCGCAAAGGGGACTCGGTCGACCATCTGCTGCCTCGGTCGCGGGGTGGCGGCAACGGCTGGCTCAATCTCGTCGCGGCGTGCCGCCACCACAACCACTCGAAGGCAGACCGGTCGCTCGAGGAGATGCGGCTGCGTCACGGCTGGGACCTGCGGCGGGCACCCTACGTGCCGACCCGGACCGAGGTGCTGGTGTCGTCGATCTCGAATCCGCGCGCCGAATGGGAGCCCTTCCTGGCTGCGTGACGTGATCTCGCTGCCACACTGGCGGCCATGACCACGAAGCGACGGTTCCGAGTCGACGACCTCGAAGGTGTCGACGGCTACAAACTCGCCACCGGCCTGATCGTGCCGCGCCCGATCGGCTGGATCGGCTCACTCTCCGCCGACGGCGTCGCGAACGTCGCGCCGTACTCGTTCTTCAACGTCGTCAGCGGTCTGCCTCCGACGTTCGTCTTCTCGCCGGGGCGTGGGGGCCGGAAGGACACCTTGGCCAACGTGCGCGACGTCGGGGAGTTCACCATCAACGTCGTCAGCGAGGAGGTCGTGGAGGCGATGAATGCGTCTGCCGCGTCGCTGCCGGCCGACGTCGACGAGTTCGAGGCGTGCGGGTTGACGGCGGTACCGAGCACGTCGGTGCGTCCGCCGATGGTCGGGGAGTGCAAGGCGAACATCGAGTGCGTCGTCACGCAGATCGTCGACATCGGTCATCCCGAGCACGGCAACGCGCTCGTGATCGGTGAAGCGGTCGAGATCCATGTCGCCGAGTCACTGCTCGACGGCACTCGCGTCGACCAGGCCGCGCTGAAGGCGGTCGGACGCCACGTCGGGAACACCTACAGCCGCGCCACCGACCTGTTCGACATCACCCGCCCCGCCTGACACCAGCAAGCCCGCTCCGCGGGTCAGGTGCCAGAGGTGACGGGTGAGGCGCAGCCGAATCCGTGACCGGCGGTCACCTGACTCCGGGGCGCTGTGGGTCGCCCCGACGA
Source organism: Ilumatobacter sp. (assembly GCA_052032235.1). Classification (GTDB taxonomy): domain Bacteria; phylum Actinomycetota; class Acidimicrobiia; order Acidimicrobiales; family Ilumatobacteraceae; genus Ilumatobacter. Next base: position 12,159 of record JBPEWX010000038.1, read on the forward strand.
CTCGTTCCCTCGGGTTCGCGCGCCCATCCCGGGTCGGGTGATCGCCGGTAACGGCTCGTTCCTCGCCGTCACCTTTGACACCCGACCCGGCGCCCGGTCGTCAGGTGATCTCGTCGAGGGCGGTGCCGGGGGCGTACGTACGCAGGTCGGCCGTGGCGGCGAGGAGCGGCTCGACGATGCGCCATGCCTCGACGACCTCGTCGATCGACGTCATGTGATGTCGGACGCCCGAGAGCGCGTCGCCCAACACCGTCGCGTAGGCGTCGAGTGCGCCGTGGTCGGACCGGACCGGCGTGCACGCGGTGGCGACGACCGTTCCGTGGGTGTGGGGGTCGAGTTCGTCGAGATCGATCTGGATCGATGCCTGCGGCTTGATCTGGGCCCGGACGGAGCGGGCGAGGCCGTCGCCACGAAGCCGCCAGTCGACCGCGAAGGCGCCGTCGGCGACCCGCTTGCCGGTCCGGAGCCGGATCGGCACGCCTCGCCAGCGGTCGTGGTCGATTTCCAGTTCGGCCGAGACGAACGTCGGCACCGACGAGTCGTCGGCGACGTCGTCGAGATCTCGGTAGCCGTCGTATTGGGCGAGCAGGCTGCGGTCCGGATCGATCGGTGCGATCCGACGCAGGAGATCGACTCGGGCAGCCCGTTCGGCGTCGCCGTCCGACGGTCGGTCCGGTGGCGTCGCCAGCGCGCTCGCCACGGTTTGCAGGAGGTGGTTCTGGACGACGTCGGGCACCACCCCGCCGACCCCTTCGTAGAACGACCCGCGGCCCTCGAGTCCGCCCGGTTCGGGGAACTCGATCGAGATCGAGTCGAGGTGCTCGGCGCGCAGTGTCAGGTCGAGCACGGGGCTCCGCCGAACGTCGACCAGGTTGCGGATCGCGGGCTTGGCCAGGAAGTGATCGACGAGGAACAGCCGGGACGCATCGATCTGTTCGGTGATCTGATCGTGGAGCTCGACCGCCGACGCACGATCCTCGCCGAACGGCTTCTCCAACACGAGACGGCACGTGTCCGGGAGCGAACTCGCGGCGACCTGTTCGGCGACGTCGCCGAGCAGCGCGGGCGGCAGTGCGGCGTACACGACGGGGAGGCGTACGTCGCCGAGCCGATCCTGGATCTCGTTCCAGGTCTGCGCCTCGGTCGCGTCGCCTTCGACGAAGCTGAGGTCGATGTCGTCGACGATCTGCTCGATCGTGCGGCCGGCTCGCGCTGCGAGTGCCGGGTCGATCGCGTCGCGGAGGAGACGCTCGATGTCGTCCGGCGCGTGCCGGCCGACGCCGACGACCGGAACGCCGAGCCGTCCGGTCGCGTGGAGCAGGACGAGACCGGGCAGGAGTTCGTCGTGACCGAGATCGCCGGTCAGGCCGAACACGACGAGTGCGTCACCGCGTTCGGAACGGGGGGTTCGTGGCGTCATGATTCCTCGCTGTCGAGCGCCTCGTCGAGCGCCACGGCGGCGCTGATCAAGGCGAGATGGGTGAGTGCCTGCGGGGTGTTGCCGAGCTGTCGACCCGTCGGGCCGATCTGCTCGCTGAACAAGCCGACCGGGTTGGCGTACCCGAGGAGCTGGTCGAACGACCGTCGGGCCTCTTCGACCCGGCCCGCCCGTGCCAGGGCTTCGACGAGCCAGAACGAGCAGATCGTGAACGATCCCTCGCCGCAGGTGAGACCGTCCTCGTAGCGTTCGGTGTCGTACCGGTCGACGAGGGGACCGTGGGCGAGGTGCTCGATCACGGCGTCGAGGGTCGATGTCCACCGCGGATCGCGTCCGTCGACGAACTTGACGAGTGGCGCGAGCAGGATCGACGCATCCAGCGTGTCACCGCCGAGCGTCTGCGTGAACGCCCCGAGCTCGTCGTTCCAGCCCTCGGATCGGACCGTGTCGTGCATCTCGTCCCGGGCTCGGCGCCACGTCACGAGGTCGGCCGGCCGGCCACGGTACTCCGCCATCCGGATCGCTCGCTCGACGGCGACCCAGCACATGAGGATCGAGACGGTGTGCCGCTGCGGCTCGGACCGGATCTCCCACATCCCGTCGTCCGGCTCGCGCCAGCGCTCGATCACGTAGTCGACGATCAGCCGGATCTTGTCCCAGGTGTCGAGTGACAGACCTCGGGAGCGGCGATCGAAGATGTAGAGCGAGTCGATCAGCTCTCCGTAGATGTCGAGCTGGAACTGGTCGGCGGCGGCGTTGCCGATCCTGACCGGGCGACTCTCCTCGTAGCCCCGCCACGCGAGGACCTGTTCCCCGATCTCGGCGTTGCCGTCCAGGTCGTACACCGGGGTGAGCGGCGAGCCGTCGGCCTGGTCGCATTCGTCGACGCGGTCGACCAGCCAGCCGATGAAGGCATCGGCCTCGGCGTCGTGTCCGATCTCGAGCAAGGCGTAGACCGTGAAGGCGGCATCGCGGATCCAGACGTATCGGTAGTCCCAGTTGCGCTCGCCGCCGATGTGCTCGGGCAGGCTCGTGGTGCCGGCGGCGAGCATCCCGCCGGTCGTCCGGTTGGTCAAGAGCTTGAGGGCGAGTGCCGAACGCTCGACCGCGGCGCGGTAGCGCCCACGGTAGGTGCCGCCGGCGGTCCACAGCTTCCAGTAATCGATCGTGGCGGTGACGGTCCGGTCGACCGCGTCCACGACGTCGTCGACGGCCTCGTCCGCGCCGCCGTCCTGTTGGTCGTCGGCGTTCGAC